>CAZGKG010000028.1:2824-8836 GCA_964525615.1 uncultured Rickettsiales bacterium
TAGGATTCCTCATCGACTCTTGGGCAGGCGCAACTTTCCGAACGCCAGAAGCAATTGCTTGGAGCACTCTTGTTTTTGGTCTTTTGCTTTACGGGGCAGACCGCTTTTCAAAACAATACCATAATCTTTCTGATATAACACCAAAGGAAGCTTTTTGGGCGTTTGGAATGGCTCAATGTTTTGCCGTCATCCATGGGGTCAGCCGCTCAGGAATCTGTTTAACAGCTGGGCGTTTTCTGGGATATAAGCGCCTTGACGCCACACGTTTTTCTCTCTTAATGGCAATCCCGGCGATTGGTGCCGCAGGTGTTTTAAAGGGCGCACAACTTTTCTGGAACCAAGACTATGCCTTAATAAAGGTCGCTGCACTGGGGATGGGAGTTTCGTTTTTTACAGGACTCGGCGCCATAAGCCTTCTGATGCTGTGGTTAAAACGTTTTTCCCTGACTTTTTTTGCTTTGTATCGCATCATTTTAGGAATATTATTGTTAATAAACATATGCTTTTAAAAAACTTCGGATTAAATATCTTTAAGAAAAAATGCTCATCTTTGTCCCAAGGATAAACTTTGACATATTTTTAAGGAAATACTCTTTATTATGAGTACTTTTAGGACAAAGGATGAGGAACATTCTATTACGTAACCATATTGGGCGTTTTTTAAAACGAACCACTCTCATCAAAGCACAGTCCTCTTTGATGTTTTCCCTGACAGCTGTTTTTTTATGTCTTATCTGTGCTCGTATTTCTTGGGTTGAATCCTTAGTAGAAAAAACCCTTTTAGAAATTACGGGACATTTATCACTTTTTTCTCAAAAAGGCCAAAAACATCTGACCCAATTGATCACAAAATATACTCTTTCCGAGAATCTTCAGCTCATCAAAAATCTTGAAAAGGAAAATGCACTTTTAAGGAATTATTTTTTACAGCTAAAAGCCCTGCAAGCAGAAAATAAAATACTTCAAAAAATGGCCCGTTTGGTATCTCAGAACCAGTTCAAGAACTCTTACACTGCCCAAGTCCTTACAAGTCCCCTTCGAGGATGGAATAAAATGTTTCTTGTCAGTGCCGGAACAGTCAATGGAGTAAAACAGGGCCAACCGGTTGTGTGTGGCGAAGGTATTTTAGGGCGCGTTGATTCAGTTTCAGAGCATTTTTGCCGTGTGATGCCCCTGACCCATCAGGATTTTCGAATTCCCGTTTTGGGAATCAAAACAAGAGCACAGGGAATTTTAGCAGGAAACGGTTCTGAAAATCCTTTTATCATGTATCTCCAAGATGATCATCCCATCAAACACAAGGAAATTTTTATTAGCTCTGCTCAAGGAGGGGCTTTCCCTCCAGGGCATTTGGTAGGTCAAGTTACTTATAACACTCAAAAAACTCCTCTTTTCAAAACTTTTATTCCTTGGAGAAAACTAGAGTATGTCCAAATCATTTTAACGGACCCTATTATCCCAAAAAAAGAAAAGCCAACGCCTCTTTTTAACAAGATACTCACTCAGAAAGTTTCTCCATGAGACTTCTTTTGAGAGAAGACTTAACCTTATGGGCCGTTCAAACAATTCCCCTTCAAATTTTTTTTCTGTTTCTCTTTTTCTCTCCTGATGCTTTTTTTATCACAGGTCCCTTCCCTGCCCTTTATCATGGAGTCCTTTATTACTGGTCTATTTATCGCCCTGAAAGTTTTTCTTTTCCTCTTCTTTTAATAGGAAGTCTCTTTTTTGATGCATTAGTAGGATACAGCTTAGGACACACTTTTTTAGAAATCTTGTGTGTTTTTTTTGGCGTTTTATACCAAAGAAAAAATCTGATTAACGCGCCTTTCATTGTGGTTTGGTCTTGTTTTATTTTTTGCACGGCTTTTTTTGTTTTGGGCGCCGCTTTAGTGAATTTTCTCCAACTAAAACTTTTTTTAATTTGGGATCTTTTTTATGCTTGTATCTGGACATGTCTCTCGTACCCCCTTTTAAATTGGTTTCTTAAAAAAGTGAATGATTTTTTAGAGCACTTTCATGCCCAAGATTGATCCCTTGAATCTCATGTCTCGACGGACTTTTTTACTAGGAAGTTCTCAAGTATTCCTTTTATCAAGCTTGGGCATTCAGCTATATCGCCTTCAGATTAAAAATCAAAGCCGCTACGAAACGCTATCAGAAAAAAATCGTCTTGCTTTCCGTCTGCTAAACGCACCAAGAGGAAGAATTTTAGATCGACGAGGAATATCTCTTGCCGTTAACAAAAGTAATTTTCGCCTTATTGTGCTTGCCAGCAATCGACAAGAACTTGAAAACAGTCTATCAAAACTTAAAAATCTCATCGATCTTTCCCATCTCGATTTCAAAGGCCTCTTAAAAGAATATAAAAAACACCCTTACCATCTCATTCCTCTTGTGATCAAAGAGCCCCTCACATGGCAAGAAGTTTCAATTCTTCAAGTCCATTATTCAGACCTAACGGGTGTTGCTGTCGAGACAGGACAAGCCCGTTTTTATACGCTTGGGGAAAAAGCAGCTCATTTCCTGGGCTATGTGGGCATTCCCTCCAAAACAGATGGGGTAGAAAAAAATCTTTCCTCAATTCCAGGATTTCGCATTGGAAAATTGGGGGCTGAAAAAATTCTCGATCTGCCCCTCAGAGGTAAAGAAGGGTCTGTCTCTTTAGAAATTAATGCCTATCGGAAAGTCACACGAGAAGTAGAATCCCAACCCTTTTCCCCCGGAAAAGATACGAGAATTTCTCTTGATGCCCGCCTTCAAAGCTATGTGGCAGAACGCCTGGAAGCTTATGAAAGTGCCAGTGCCGTTGTTCTTAACACACAAGGAGAAATTTGCGCCCTTGTGTCTCATCCCTCTTTTGATCCTCATCTTTTTGTGAACGGCATTCGAGAGAATTCTTGGAAAAAAATCCACAAAAATCCCTATAAACCCCTTCTGAATAAAGCCCTTATGGGACTTTATGCACCTGGCTCTACCATTAAGATGGCGATTGCTCTTGCGGCGCTGGAAAAGAATATCATCACGCCAGAA
Organism: uncultured Rickettsiales bacterium; assembly: GCA_964525615.1. Classification (GTDB taxonomy): domain Bacteria; phylum Pseudomonadota; class Alphaproteobacteria; order Holosporales; family CAZGKG01; genus CAZGKG01. The sequence goes on from CAZGKG010000028.1 coordinate 5,855, forward strand.
ACAAACGTCTATTGCTCAGGTGTTTTAACCGTCAACAATCATCCCTTTCATTGCTGGATGCATAAAAAAGGGGGGCATGGTACTGTAAATTGTCGCAGGGCCATCACTCAATCTTGTGATGTTTTTTTCTATGAAGTTGCAAAACGAACAGGCATTGAAAATTTAACTTCTGTCATGAAGACTTTAGGTTTGGGAGAAAACTTGCTTCCTGGCTTCCGAGAAAGTGTCTCGGGATTAGTTCCGACTCCCGACTGGAAAAAGAAAAACCGTCGCGACCGCTGGACCATCAGCGACACGATGATGACCGGAATCGGCCAAGGATATTTACTATCTACCCCCCTTCAATTAGCTGTGATGACCGCAAGGTTGGCCACCGGCTTGAAAATCGTCCCCACCTATCTCCATCAGGCAACACCTTCAGATGTGCCCCGTCTTTCCTTTTCAGAAGATCATTTAAAAATAATCCGAGAGTCCATGGCGGCCGTGACCGGAGAACCGGGAGGAACCGGCTTTTCCAATCGTATCATCGATCCCGGACTCGAGATGGCGGGCAAAACAGGCACCAGTCAGGTGCGACGGATCAGTCTCCAAGATCGAAAAAAAGGATTGGTAAAAACAGATCATCGCCCTTGGGAAGAGCGTGAGCACGCTGTTTTTTGTGGATATGCTCCTGTCCATCAACCTCGCTTTATTTTAGCTCTTGTGGTCGAACATGGTGGCGGCGGGGGTCCTGTGGCGACACCTATCGCAAGAGATATTCTAAAATTTGCTCAAACGATGGGGTAAGGGCGTTTTTTTTGCCCATCTCCTTTTCTTCTATGGCTTTCTTCTGGGGGAGCTTAAGAAGTCATTTTCCAAAATCAACAGATTTAAATAAAAGTTTGAATTAAGAAAATTTTTTAAAGATTTTCTTATGTTTACATGCTGGAATGCCTCATAGATCAAAATAAATGAAGCGAGATTAATGCATGAGACAACAGATTTATTTTTTTGGAGGACTTCTTCTGACTGTGGGCTCATTCTGCGGGTGTTCGTCTGAAAAGAGGGCAAATGCCATTCTAGAAAACGGATGGGTAGGACCAACTACGACAGCTTTAGAGGCTCAAAAAAAGCTAAAACCTCTTTTTTGTTATCGCACCATCGGTGATCCAGAGTGCTTTTCCAACGAACAAAAGGGATCGGAAGATCGCCTCATTGGATTTTATATGCCCAATTCTCTTGGAATCTCAGAGAAAAATCCCCATGACTCTTTTAAAAACAATGAAGAAAAAAAAGAAGGCCCTCTTTGTTCCTATCTTTGAATTTGATCAGAGGGCTTCATATGAATAGAAAAACCAGAAGCCTCTAAAGGCCACTCTTCGATTTAAGATCGGTCAAAGTATCAGCATCCGAACTCTGTATCAATCCACCTTGGTTTTCCTGACAATAGTTGGAAACTTTTTCTTTGGAACCATGCTGCGTATGACAGTTACAAGCGCATTTCCGAAGGTCATGATTACTCACAGAATATTTCACATCGCACTTACGAAGGCATTCTTTTAATTGAGGAGAATAATTACTCATTATTTGAACAGAACTAACGGGTTTTTTTTCTATATTTTTTTCAAAATCCATACACCCAGACATTGAAAAAACAAAAAGCCCCGCCCACATAAATATTTTTTTTTGCATTGCGTACTCCTGTTTTTTGGAAAAAAATGAAAAACCTTTCCATAAAGAAATTTTATCATCGAGGGGCTAAAAAAGAAATTATTTCTTGTTGCATTTTATTTGATTTTTTGGTAGCGCTCAGCCTCAACATCTGCAAAAGAAAGTCCATTGTTTTATGCCAGAGTCTCATTTTTTTGGAGGGCAATTTCCCCAGACGCGTTTACGACGATTAAGAGCAAATTATTGGTCTCGTGAGTTAGTGGCGGAGCATCGGCTTTCTCCAGAAAATTTGATCTGGCCTATTTTTGTAAGACCGCCTGAGAGCGCGCCAGAGATTCCCCATCTTCCTGGTGTTTTACGTCTTACCTTGGAAGAGCTTCTCCCCGCTTGTGAAAAAGCTTTAATTTTGAAAATTCCGGCAGTAGCTCTTTTTCCTGTCATTGCGATGGAGCGAAAAACTCCGCGAGGAGAAGAAATTTTAAATCCTGAAAACCTTTTAATTCAAGGGATCCAAACCATTAAACGACATTTTCCTGAAATGGGTGTGATCACAGACGTGGCTCTTGATGCCTTCACAGATCATGGTCAAGATGGCATTTTAAAGGATGGTCAAATCCAGAATGATGAAACCCTTGAGATTTTTGGACCTGCAGCTGTGCTTCAAGCCCAAGCAGGATCCGACGTCATCGCCCCATCCGATATGATGGATGGCCGCATCAAAATTATTCGAGAGGCCCTAGATAACGCTCTGTTTTCTCATGTAAGTCTTCTTTCTTATGCGGTGAAATATGCCTCATCTTTTTATGCGCCTTTTCGTCAGGCAATCGGATCGGCCCACTGTCTTGGAAAAGCTGATAAAAAAACCTATCAAATGGACCCTCGTAATGGAAAAGAGGCCCTTCGAGAGGCAGCCCTTGACCTTGAGGAAGGGGCTGATATGCTGATGGTCAAACCTGGTCTTCCTTATCTCGATATTCTTTACCGTCTTTCTCAAGCTTTTCCTGTGCCAATAATTGCCTATCAGGTGAGTGGAGAGTATGCCACCTTAAAGGCATCAAGCCAAAAAGGGTGGACTGATGGTCTTTTAACACTTATGGAAAGCCTGATTGCCTTTAAAAGGTCTGGGGCCTCTGGAATTATAACCTATGGGGCCCTTGAGGCGGCGGAATTTATTTTAAATAAAAATAATTTTTGAGATTTTTTTTACTCTTTATCAATAAAAATCCCTTATCCCTTTGAAAAGAAAAGACATAATCAAAAAAACTGTCTGTAATTTTAATTGACAAATAATCGTAAGACTTTGGGAGGCTCTATGCGTGAAAAATACTTCTT
>CAZGKG010000028.1:8846-9217 GCA_964525615.1 uncultured Rickettsiales bacterium
AGATGTAGATGAAAGAGGTGTGTTTATTCCTGATGAAAAATACTTCTTGGGATTGAATCCACAAGGGTTTCACAAAATCGTATACAGCGAGTGGGGAGATCCCGATAATCCGCGTGTCGTCATTTGCGCCCATGGATTAACACGTAATCGCCATGACTTTGACTGGTTAGCTGAATCTTTGTCGAAACATTTTCGTGTGGTTTGTCCGGATATTGTCGGACGAGGGCAAAGTGATTATCTCCATGATCCTTTAAGATATAATTAAAAAAAGTTATGGCTAATATATATAATAATATTAATATTTAATCGACATTACTAATTGCATATTATTATATAATATTAATAATTATAGGGGTTTTGGGGTTTTGGGG
>CAZGKG010000028.1:9227-13303 GCA_964525615.1 uncultured Rickettsiales bacterium
ATATAATTATCCTCAGTATATGGCTGACATGAATGCGCTGATCGCCCGATTAAATGTCGAAAAGCTTATGTGGGTTGGAACCTCAATGGGAGGTCTGATTGGGATGATGCTTGCAGGAGTTCCCCAAAGCCCTATTACAAAAATGGTGATTAATGATATTGGCCCCCTTGTACCTGCTGAAGGATTACGGCGTCTCAGTAAATATGCTCCCGTTTCCCATATCTTTCAGGAATTCGACCATATCATCGATTATCTAAAGGAAACGCTTCGTGGTTATAGCGGATTTACAGCTTTACAATGGAAAAAGCTTGCCGAAAATAGCGCCGTTTGGGATGAGATACATAAAGGATGGAAAGCACTTTACGACCCCGCAGTAGCCGCTTACCTGAATACCAGTGATTTAACAGATCTCGATTTTTGGAAATATTGGAACCAATTGAATTGTCCGTGTCTTGTCCTTCATGGAGCAATTTCTGATATTTTAAGAGCCGACACCGCGTTAGAAATGTCCCGTAAACCTCGGGTTCGGGTCATTGATTTTGAAGGTCAAGGCCATGCCCTTTCCATTGGAACTCCTGAACAAATTGATCTAGTGACCCAATGGCTTTTAAGGGAAGAACAATAATTATTCCACACCTTCGGCCCATCAAGAGTGATGTGCGCCCCTTTTGAGGGAGATTTTTAAATCTTTAGGAGAAATTTTTGAAGTGGTTTTTATTCCGGGCGGACGCTTTTGCCAGAGCTATTTTTCTGGGAAGGCGGAGCGCTTTCCAGAAAGGATATTGTGCACCCACCTTTAACCCCTCTAAAACTCAAGAGAGGATTTTTGTCAAAGACAAAAACAAGATACCCATCCTCCAGCCCACACTGTGAGAAAACTTTTTCAAAATTTTTTCTAAAAGTTTTTGAAGATCAGCCTCAAAACTCTAACGAGTACTGAATCCATCCCTTTTCGCAACACATTTTGAACATGTGGTGGTGCAAGATGTTAAAAGGCATGTCCCTGCCAAAAACATCATCCAAAAGGAGAATTTTTTCATAAAATGGCTCCAGTTTTTATAAAAAATTACAAGACAATCCGTCACAATTGTCATTTTAATTTTTTAAGAAAAAAAAACCCTTAATAAAAAAAGGAAATTTTTTTGCGATGCCCCCTGCCCCAAAAAAACCTATCCTAGGAAAGGGGCAAGGGTTTCTTCAGCCTAAGCAGCTAAAGCTTGCTGGGCAGAGATCACAATTTTTTGAAAAGCTTCAGGCTCCCGAACGGCAAGATCCGCTAAAACCTTCCGATCAATCTCAATACCGGCTTTTTGCAAGCCACAGATCAAACGAGAATAGGTCATACCTAAAAGGCGAGAGGCTGCATTAATACGCTGAATCCAAAGGGCACGAAAATCCCTTTTACGGTTCCGGCGATCTCGGTAAGCATATTGAAGTCCCCGCTCAACCCGCTCTACTGCGATACGGAAACAACTATTTGAGCGCCCTCTATAGCCCTCCGCCATTTTTAAAATCTTTTTATGTCGAGCCCGTGCCTGGACTCCTCTTTTAACGCGTGCCATGTCTCAGCCCTTCTCTCTTAAGCTAAACCGTAGGGAATAAAGAATTTCGTGATAATCTTTGCATCACAATCCTTCATAATAGAGGTGCCGCGCGCATTGCGTTTCATCTCTTGAGACCGTTTGCGTAAGTTATGCCGTTTTTTCGCTTGAGACATAACCACCTTGCCTTTTGCCGTTAAACGAAAGCGTTTTTTGACACCGCTTTTTGTTTTCAATTTGGGCATTTCATCTTATCCTTTCCTTTACCTTGCCTCAAAAAAGAGGCTGCACGACAAACAGACGGGAGGCAGCCCAACCGCCCCCAAGTCTTTCCAATCCTCTTACCTATATCAAAACCTTTAAAATTCGGCAAGACAGATCAAGAAGATTGTACTCATCATAAAGGGAGCTGAGGCCTCAAAAAGGTGAGAGTCTATTGGATGGGTCTCAGTCCTTTCAAGTTGCATGAAGTCTTTTGGATTCATCTTTCTCAAGACAGTCAAAACCTTTTTTTGGCAATAATTTTGCTCCATTAAACAGAACCCCATAAAAAAAGGCGAATTATATTGACTTTTATGCCAAGATCTGTCAATTAATTGAAAATATTTGGTATTTTTGAGGTTTTTATGGTGAAGAAAACAGCGCAACACGCAATAACATTTCTTTTTTTAATTTTTTTGACAAGAACTTTTCCTTCAAAAGCGATGGAAAAAGAAGAGGGCGATAAAGCCAGTTATTACACAAGAAGCAAAAAAGCTGAAGAAGGGCAAAAAAGATCACTCTCTTGCGATTCAAAAAATATGGAACATCAAGAACATTCTTCTAAAGCGTCCTCCTCTAAAAAAAGAAAAAAGCGGAAAGCCGTCACAGAAGAGATTCCACAAAATATCAAGAAGATTAAGAGAAAGGCAATCGCCGGCAATGTTGAAGCACAAAAAAATCTGGCCTCCATTTATTTAAAGGGCGAAGGGGTTGAAAAAGACACGGAAAAAGCGGTCTTTTGGTTTAAAAAATTACTAGAGGGGGGAGATGCTGACACCCAATACAAATGGGGTTTCATGCATTTGAAAGGCCGGGGACTTTCTAAAGATGTTGAAAAAGCGATGACGTATTTTCAATTGGCTGCCGATCAAAATCATTCTGAAGCACGCTGTCAATTAGCGATAGGTTACTTAAAGGGCAATGGTGTGCTTAAAGATCCTGAAACAGCAAAAACAATGCTTCAAAAATTAAGCGAAGAATTACCTAAAAAACACTCTACCAGGTTGATCTGCTTGATGTATTTAAATGATGTAGATGAAATCTGTAAGTTTTTTTAAAAATCAGGGATGAACTGAGACTCTATCCTATCTCTCCCTCAGGTCAAACCTCACACAATCTCAGAGTTTTAAAATTGGCTCCTTTTGAAGAATCAAAGGAAATGCGTCAGATATTTTTTTAAAAAGGAGATCAAGGCTCTCTTTTTCAGGAGAAGAAAAATTACTTAACACATAAGGGACAACTAAGTCTCGATGACCTGGATGTCCGATCCCTATTTTTAAGCGCCAATAGTCAGGGCCTATGAATTGATCAAGGCTTTTAATGCCGTTATGACCGCCCGTGCCTCCGCCCTTTTTAAGGCGAATTCTCCCAGGTTCTAAGGCTAAATCATCGTGGACAACCACCAGTTGGCAGGGAGGAATTTTATAAAAATTCAGGACTTCTGCTGTGGGAGGTCCTGATAAATTCATAAAGGCCATCGGCTTTAGAGCCAAAACCTTGATTTTGTTAATCGTGCCTTCTGCCAGAGCCCTCTTCCTTTTCACATGAAAAGAAGTGAATCCATAAGCATGGGTTAAAAAATCCAGAAAAAGAAACCCCACATTATGGCGATGATGGGTATATTGGTCTCCGGGATTTCCTAACCCTACAATTAACCACATTAAGGCAGATTCTTTCGTAAAGCCTCATATTCCTGGACAGATAGAGACTGGCGGTTTTTAAGTTGCTCTTGAATATCAGAAACCCAAGGTGTGTTACCTGTGTGATGGATCTTGGCCGTCATGAACTCCGCACCACATCCTGAGCCAAAGGAAAAAATACCTAAGCGCTGTCCTTGGGTTCCATGGCCTAAAGCGTAGGCAAAAGAAATCCAAAGACTTGCTGTATAAGCATTTCCAATATCTTGATTCCAAAAAACTGATCGTGCTGCATCCTTTAAAATTTTTTCCGTTTGCTGTTCGGTTAATTTCAATCGATGGACCAACAAGCTAACCGCTCGAAAAACCATCTTGGGGAAAGGCACATGGAAACATAAGTGATCTAAAGCAAGAAAGTCCTCTAGACCTTTTTCCTCCGTAAAGTTTTTTGCGCACTGGTAAAAGGCGCGGCAATAGGCATCAATCGAAAGTTTTCCTTGAACGATGGGATAAAATTGGCCTGTAGGCCGCCAAAAATCAAAGAGGGGCTCGCTGTAACAGTGAGACTTTTGATCTAAAGAACAAAGAAGAGGATCCCCAATAATTAAAGCCACTGCTCCCGCTCCTTGCGTTGGTT
>CAZGKG010000028.1:13313-13562 GCA_964525615.1 uncultured Rickettsiales bacterium
AAAAGGGATACATGCAGATATCTGCCGCAACCACAAGAGCCACTTGTTCTGGGTGTGCAGCACCGGAAAGTTTCCATTCAAGCGCTTGTCTTACAGCGAGCATCCCCCCATAACACGCATGTTTTACCTCATAAGACCGGATGTTACCTGAAAGTCCAAGAGTTTGGGCGACCCAGGCGCTAAGGGGACGCGCCTCATCAAGGGAGGTTTCGGTACCCACTGCCAAAAACCCAATTTTTTTGGGATCTC
>CAZGKG010000029.1:0-13014 GCA_964525615.1 uncultured Rickettsiales bacterium
TTTGAAATCGAATACTTTCTCCACCATCAAGTCTTTAAAAGACAGCTTTGTTTTGCTTGCAAATCATAAGCTTTTTTTCTTACTTTTGACGGTTATTTTTGTGCCTGGAACGCTTTATTTTCAATATCAGCGTCGTCTTTTGCCATTGCCTTCGGAATTTATCCTTCAGAACTCTCTTTTTGTTTTTCCAGTCTTATTGGGTGGCTTACCTTTTTTTTGTTTGTGGGTTTTTGCAGCAAAACGTTTTTTTACTTCCAACCCACCTCTTTCTTCTTGGCGTTTCACGTTGAACCTCTTTTTATATAATGTCTTGATGTCTATGATTATCTTTGTGCAAGTGATAGGAGTTGCTGCCCTTTTGATGGGATTTTTTGTTTTTTTATTAAAAATTATGATCGCACTGGGGCAGGGGCGGTATTTAGAGTTTTTTTCTTTTAATTTTATGTATTTTGAACTCTCTGTTTCCACAATCATAGTGTGTGTTTTTGCACTTTTTACTTTTTTCTATCTTTATACGCGTTTTTCCCTTGTGCCACCGGCCCTTGCGGAAGGATGTGGTCGGCCTTTGATGCGTTCTTTATGCTTAACAAAGGGGTTTTTCTGGAAAATTTTTGGGGGAGGCCTTGCAATTTCCTTCATAACAGTGGGTTTGAATGTCCTTTTGGAGCTATTGATGAGGCGATTGATCCAAATAAATCTTCCGTGGTTGCAGATGGAGTCTTATTTATATGAAATGGTTCCTTATGTTTTTTTGATGATTTGGATTTTCTTACAAATTTTCTATACAATCAGCGTCTATAAGCAGCTTTCTTTCCTTAAAGCAGGCGGGATGATTCCACCCTGTGCGGGATGTGCTCTTTGTTCAAAGAAATGATCCATATGTTGTAAACGAGCACAGTGCAAGTACAGGGGCTTGACTAAAACCTCACCCAACCGCATCTTAAGCATGCAATCATTCGTAAATCTGGTATAAAATTTTTATCGCTTTATCCGGATTTCAGGGTGCTTAGCTCAGCGGTAGAGCGCTGCCTTCACACGGCAGAGGCCACAGGTTCGATCCCTGTAGCACCCACCAGAGCTCAATTTTTTTCTGAATTAAAGGCAAGAGGCGTCTTGCAAAGATAAAAATCTTACAAGAGAATAGAAGGACTACTTTTTTAACGGAAATGGATTTTGGGTGAAATTTCTCGATCAAGCAAAAATTTTTCTTAGAAGTGGTGATGGAGGCGCCGGCTGTGTCAGCTTTCGGCGAGAGAAGTTCGTAGAATTTGGTGGTCCAAATGGAGGCGATGGAGGCCGCGGAGGGGACATCATTCTTTTGGGAGCGGATAATTTAAACACCCTGATTGATTTTCGCTATCAACAACATTTCAAGGCCCCTAAAGGAGCGCATGGGATGGGAAAAAGCCGAAAAGGCGCTGATGGAGATCCCATTATCCTGCGCGTGCCTGTAGGGACCCAAGTCTGGAATGAACACCGGGACGCTCTTTTGCTGGATGTGACAGAATCGGGCCAGAAAACCCTTTTGTTACGGGGAGGCCGGGGAGGCCTTGGGAATGAACATTTTAAATCTTCCACAAATCGTGCGCCTCGTTACGCGCAACCGGGGGAAGAGGGTGAGGAAATGTGGGTTTGGCTTCATCTTAAACTGATTGCTGATGTCGGATTAATAGGCCTTCCCAATGCTGGAAAATCTACTTTTCTGTCAGTTGTGTCACAAGCAAAACCTAAAATTGCCGATTACCCCTTTACGACTTTACATCCTCAATTGGGAGTGGTGCGCCTTGATGATGCGCGCGAATTTGTCATTGCAGATCTTCCGGGATTGATAGAGGGAGCCTCTCAAGGAAAAGGTTTGGGAGACCGCTTTCTTGGCCATGCAGAACGTTGCAAAACTTTAATCCATTTGATTGATGCGGGTCATCCAGATATTGCCGCTGCTTATCAAATGATCCGACAAGAACTTGAGGCTTACGGAGATATTCTTCTTCACAAACCTGAGGTGATCGCCCTAAGTAAAACCGATACGCTATCGGAGGAAATTCTTTTAGAAAAAATTGAGGAAATTCAAAAAATTGCGTCAAAAAAACCTTTTCTCATTTCTTCAGTGACCCACCAAGGAATTTCTAGTCTTCTTGAAAAAATATGGACTTTTTTTGAACCACAAGCGTTTTTATAAAATAAAGTATAAAAAATTGGGTGGAGCCTGCTAATTGTGATTTTTACATCTCAAAAAAATAATTTTTTTAAGATTTTTATCACATTTTTCTTAACTTCTATCCAATTAAATGCCTTTCCAGTTATTGAAGAAAAGAAAATAGCAAAGCAAAAAAGGGAGGAGATTCCTCTCCCCAAGGACTTTATCTATAAGGGGGAACCGATTCACCCTTTCTGTTTCATGCACGATCTTTTCTCTGATTTTTATGAAAAATCTCTCTTGAGTTGCACCCCAAAATCTCAAAATAAATGGAAAGATGAATTAGAAAAGGATCCTATTCGCAAAGACGCATTGAAACACTTTCATGAAGGTTTTGAAGACCCAAAGACGCAAGAGTTCCTTTTTTATCAATACTTAGGGCACCTCTCTTCGGGAAGACATCTGCTTTACATAATGGTTGGAAATTTCAACACAAAAGGCCGTTTTTCAGCGATTGGCATTGTCCAAAGAAAAAAAGATAGAATCTCCTTTTTACCCATTATTGTAGGAGACCGTGCTAATGGGGGCATCAGTGATGTGTTCTTTAAAAACGGAATCCTAAAATATCGTACACACGTAACACCAAGAGCGCTTTTTGATTTTTGGCAAATTTTTTCAGGTGTATCAAATCTATCGGATATTGATCCATCCACGTTGCAAGATTGCGCACTTTGTGAAAATGCTGCAATTGAATGGGAAGTCCCTGAATCAAGTCTCAATAATCTGTATCAACCCAATCAGATCGTTAAAATTTTTTTATCGGCCGAAAAAAACCATCTTCCCCGGAGTCCCGTTCTCCCTCACCCGAAAACGCTTCAAGAATGCTTTGATTTTGCTTATGAGGAACGCATTTCTCAAGGAATTGATTCTTTTTCCCTGGAGGATCTTAATAGTTTTTTTGATCAAGTTTTTTCCATATATCGTAGACATAATTTTTAAGACAAGGAGGGAATATAAAAAAGACGACCATAAAAAGCCACTAAATTCCGACGGGTTTCCCAGCGTTTTTCTCCTTCCGCCCAAAAATCTTCTTCAAAAGTATTTTTTCCCTCTCTCCCCTTCTGAGGCGAAATCAAAACAACCGCAACGGGATCAAAGGGTAACACTTGAGATGACCCGACAGGAATTAAATGGAGAATTTCCTTTTCGCAATAATCACGTGGTGTTTTTGTAAAGGTTAGTTGTGGATGGACCACGTAGAGAAAAAATTTTTTTTCTCCGTCTTTAGAGACGGCTTCTGAAAGTCCTAAAGTTTTAAAGGGAACAAAGCCCTTGAGATAAGGTTCTGAAGAGCTTCTTGGGTTTTCCTCTCCAAAAGAAAAAGTTTCAGGAGGGGGGCTTGGAAAGGGAAGGCGGCCTTTAGTCGCCACAAAAGCCGCAAGAGCGTAAAAAATTCTTTCTCTGTGGGCTTGAGTCACTTCCCATGTCTTAATTTCACGAAATTGTTTAAAAAGAGGCAAGAGCACCCCTCCTAGAATCCCCAAAATCATTAAACAAATCATGGATTCCACAAGAGAGAATCCCTCCTGACCCTTTCCAGAGGGACGAAAATTTTTTCTAAAAAAAGGTTTTCTAATCCAATCGAACGTATAAAACACAACTTGGGTCCTTAACAGTTAAATTATAGGTTCCTTGTAAAACACATTTCCCTCTTGGAATCCCCTCGCCCTCAAGGGCTCGTATATCTCCCATCATGGGGTTTCCCGTATCTAACTTTTGATCAAGGAAGTGAGCCTGTGCAGGAGTTAAAAGTGCGCCGGTTCCTCTTTCTCCCCTTTGTTTTCCTAAAATCATCCAAAGTCCTTCCAAATCATCAGGAGAATCTTCAACCGTAAATCCACCGCCCAAAGGGCAGGTAGGAGCGCCTCTACCAAAAGAAGGAAGACCAGAGGGGACCTCAGGACAAGAGATCAGGCCAGCAAGGGTTAAATGATGCCAAAAGAAAATGGCTTCACTCCCGCTTTCTAATCCTCTTCCTTCTAAACAACCATTCTGATTACCATTGGCGGTTTTTTCTCCCCATAATTCTTGAGCTCCTGCCCAATCCCCAGGAAGAGAACTGTATTTTTCCTTAAAGGAATGATAGGCCACTTGAAAACTTAAAATTTGTGAAATAGTTTTTTGGAGACGCGCATTCTCGATTAATTCCCGCCCTTTGAGCACAACACCAGCAAACAATCCAATAATGACAAAACCAATAGCAACTTCGATCAGACTAAACCCCAGTTGACTATATTTTTTCATAAAGTCTCTTTTTGTCATTTTTGTCTTTTTTAAATTAAAAACAAAAACCCGTCAAATAAAAAAATCTCGGAAAAACCCCGTTTTTTCAATGGAAAAAATTTTTTTAAAGAAAAAAAATTGGCAAAAAATATTAAAAGATATTTCCCCTTTCAAGGAAAAATTAAACTTTTTTTAATAAATAATTTTAAGACTCATGGAACAGAAAAGAAACGTTAAAAAAATATTTCTTTTCAATGAATCAATTCAACCAGGATCTTAAATGTCGCTCGTTTTGCGTGAAGTAAAGCTTTCGAAACGCTCATGCCAATTAAAGTATAATTTGACGGTGCCAGAAGGAGAATTTCTTTCAATTTTAGGAACGCAAAAGAGCGGAAGAAGCGCTTTGCTTCATTTAATTGCTGGATTTGAGTTCGCCTCTTCAGGAGAAATTTTCTTTCGTAAGGTTGCTTTTCAAAATCGCGCCCCAAGCGAACGGCCGCTTACCATCATTTTTCAAGATGGGAATCTTTTTAATCACTTGAATGTCTTCGAAAATCTTGCTTTAGGGATCAAAGGGACTCTTCAAATCAATAAAAAAGAAGCAGATCTCATAAAGGAAATGATTTTTTATGTAGGTCTTGAAGACAGTTTTTCAAAGACTCCTTCTGAATTATCTATGTTTCAGCAGCAAAAAGCAGCAATTGCACGTTCAATTGTGACAGGAAAATCTCTCTTGCTACTTGATGAGCCTTTTAAAAATTTAACCCCTGAAGAACGTGACGACTTATGTCTTCTGCTTAAAATGCTGCACAAAAAATTTAATCTAACAACGGTGATGGTCGTCTCTGATACGAAAGAAGCCATCATAACATCTTCTCTTGCGACAATTATTCATGAAGGAAGAGTGTTTCTTACAGGAAAAACAAAGGATGTTTTGAAAAGATTTTACAAGAGTTTATCCCCTGTGGACATGCAGGTGGTTCTTTGATTTTTCCTCATTTCATGAGCAAATTATTTTAAAGGAGAGAAGGAATCAGAGACACCCATCAGATTCCTTCTCTTAATATCTTTTTGGGATATTTTTTACAAAATGTCAACAGTGTTATTTTTGTTTTTATTTGTTTTTTTAGCATTTGGCCTTCTTTTGACACAAAAATTTTTTTAAGTAATTTTTCTCTTTTTGACAGAAAAAATATTTCACTCGAAGATTCTTTTGTTATATGGTTATTGAAATTTTATAGGAAAAGAGGATGGTCTGTGTTCCATGGGATTTTTTAGTTAGAAAACTCGCTCCTACGCATGTTTTTTTAGGGCAAAATCCTGCTTTTTCAAAAATCACAATGCATTCTTCTGAAGCAAGCCCTAACGGGCTTTTTTTTGCAATTCCTGGCCACAGGGTGAAGGGTTTTGATTTTATAGCAGACGCTCTCAAGCGAGGTGGGTCAGGAATTGTGGTCGAGGAAAGGCTTTTTCTCAAAGCCCGTGAGCTTTTTCCTGAAGTTACGTGTGTGGGTGTGAGCGATGTTTCTCTCGCTTTTGCTCAAGCTGCGTCTCTTTTTTTTCCTAAGAAACCAGAATTCCTTGCGGCCGTTACGGGAACCAATGGCAAAACCTCTGTTGCCCATTTCACAAGAACCTTATGGGGGAAATTACAACAAAAAGCAGCCAGTTTTGGCACCTTAGGCTTGTGCCTTGAGGGATTGACGTCAGAGGTTTCGCAGAAATTTTATGAAAACTTGACAACACCTGATCCTTTGTTGCTTTGCTCTTCATTGGAGCTTCTTACATCCGAGGGACTTCAGAACTGTGTCCTTGAAGCTTCGAGTCACGGATTAGACCAAAAACGCCTTCATGGACTCAAATTTCAGGTGGCTGCTTTTACAAGTTTTTCTCAAGATCACTTAGATTATCATCCCAGCCTCAGCCATTATTGGGAGGCAAAGACCACTCTTTTTAAAGATCTTTTAATGTCAGGTGGAACGGCTTTACTCAATGAGCAACTCCCTTATATAGAGACGCTTGAATCCCTGTGTCGGGAAAAAAAAATAAATGTGTGGCGTTACGGACAAGGTGGGAGAGAAATCACGCTTTTAAATCTGAGCGCTGACGCAGGTCACCAACAGATCACTTTTCGTTTTTTGGGGGATGAATTTACCCTGCGTCTTCCTTTCACAGGACTTTTTCAGGTGGAAAATTTTCTTGCCGCCTTTAGCATTGTTTTTCTTTCAGGAGTTCCTGTCGTAGATATTTTGAAAGCGTCAGAATCTTTGACACCCCCTCCGGGAAGGCTTGAATATATCGGTCGTACAGAGAGAGGAGGAGACATCTATGTTGATTTTGCCCATACGCCAGATGCTCTTCAAACCGTCTTAACTCATTTAAGATCTCACACTCTAGGAAAAATACATCTAGTTTTTGGGTGTGGGGGTGATCGAGAAAAGGAAAAACGACTCCAGATGGGAAAGATAGCCTCTCTCCTAGCAGACCACGTGATTGTTACAGACGATAACCCTCGATCAGAAGCTCCGGATCATATTCGTTCTCAAATCATGCAAGGATGTCCAAACGCTGAGGAAATTCAAGACCGAAAAGACGCCATTCAAAAGGGGATTGAGCAATTAGAGACAGGCGATTTTTTGCTCATTGCGGGTAAGGGGCACGAAGCCCATCAAATTATTGGCAATCAGATCAAGGATTTTGATGACCGCGCGATTGCACGCCAGCTCATTAAAAACCTTAACAGTGAGATCAACTAATGGATTTATTCACTTCAAACGAACTTTTAGAAGATTTGAAAGAGCTTTTGATTTCTTCTCAAGACCTTCCCGAGCTCTTTACAGGACTGTCGATTGATAGTCGCACTCTTGAGAAGGGAAATTTATTTGTGGCCCTTGAGGGGGAAACCTATGACGGACATCATTACTTGCCCCAAGCATTTGAAAAAGGAGCGGCTGCTGTTTTGCTCTCTCAATCCCTTGAAATAGAGGGACCTTTTCTACAAGTTTCTGACGCTCAAAGGGCTCTGATCGCCCTAGGTCAAGGCGGACGAAATCGTGCTTCTCGGGCTCAGATCATTGGCGTTACGGGTAGTGTGGGTAAAACTGGCACAAAGGAAGCCCTTCGACATATCCTTTCAATGGAAGGTTCGACCCATGCAAATGTGGCCAGCTTTAACAACCACTGGGGAACACCTCTGTCTCTCGGGCGAATGCCACGGGACACAGCTTTTGGTGTTTTTGAAATGGGCATGAACCATCCAGGAGAAATTCGAAACCTCACTCATCAGATCCGACCTGATGTGGCCATCATCACATTAATTGGTGAGGCCCATAAGGGGGCCTTTTCTTCCTTAGAAGGAATTGCTGCGGCTAAGGCGGAAATTTTTGAAGGTATGGGCCCCAAAGGAGTGGCTGTTTTAAATCATGACGATCCCTTTTTTGATTTTTTAAAGAGGCGGGCTTTTGAGGAAAATCTTTCCATTGTGTCCTTTGGCGCCCATCGAGAAGCATCCGTTCGTCTTATAAAAGCTGATCTTCATCCGGAATTTTCTGATTTAACAATTTTATGGGAGGGAGCCTCTTTTCAAGAAAGGCTTAACCTTCCAGGAAGGCACTGGGTTTCTAACGCACTGGGAATTTTAGGAGTTCTTTTAGCTCTTGGCCTTAAACCCGCTGGACAATTGGACCGCCTTAAAAGTATTCTCCCTCTTTCTGGTAGAGGCCAACAGCTTTTGGTTCCCTTTAAAAAAGGTGAAATCAAGATTTTGGATGAAAGTTATAATGCGAATCCTACCTCCATGAAGGCCGCCCTTCGGCTGCTAGGACAGCAAAAACCTCTCGGCAGAAGGGTTGCGATTTTAGGAGATATGCTGGAATTAGGAGCCACAGAAACAGAAGATCACAAGAGCTTAAGGCAAGAACTTCAAGAGGAAGAAATTGATGTCGTTTTCTGCTGTGGGCCCTTGATGAAGCATTTATATGAAGCCTTGCCACCCCTAAAAAGAGGAGGATGGGGACTTGACGCCCAAGAACTTTTTCCCCTATTGGAAAAGCATATCGAAGCGGGCGATGTGTTAATGATTAAAGGATCAAAAAAAATGAAACTGGACCGCATCATTGAGACCTTGGTTTCTTCCCAAAAACCTAACCGCTCTTTTAATGTTTGAACCTCCCTCCAGAGAAAAAAACCTTCCTCTTTTTTTTCGGGACTCTCAAGGGGAAAACCGCCCTCTTTCATTCAAGCCTCTAGAGATTGTTTCTGATTTTAAACCAGCAGGAGACCAACCGGAAGCAATTAAAATTCTCACACAACAACTTGTAGAAGGGGCAAAAAATCAAGTCCTTATGGGTGTTACAGGATCAGGTAAAACCTTTACGATGGCCCATGTGATTCAGAATCTCCAAAGACCCACCCTTATCCTAGCCCCTAACAAAACTCTGGCTGCCCAACTCTATGAAGAGATGAAAGGGTTTTTCCCCCACAATGCTGTTGAGTATTTTGTTTCTTATTATGATTATTATCAACCCGAAGCCTATGTCGCTCGAACAGATACTTATATCGAAAAAGAAGCCACCATTAACGAACAGATCGATCGCATGCGTCACAGTGCAACGCAAGCACTTCTTGAAAGACGTGATGTGATAGTGGTTGCAAGTGTTTCTTGCATTTATGGTATTGGGTCTGTTGAATCCTATAGTCACATGACCCTTGGGCTTGAGTGTCACCAACGGATTTCTCGTAAGGACATTCTAAATACCCTCGTCAGTCTCCAATATAAGAGAGCCGAAGGGTATTTAAGCCGAGGGACTTTTCGTTCCAAGGGCGATATTTTAGAAATTTTTCCTGCCCATTATGAAGATCGCGCCTGGCGCCTCTCTCTTTTTGGGGACGAAATCGAAAGTATCGCAGAAGTAGATCCCTTAACAGGACAAAAAAACACACTTCTTGACAGGATCAAAGTGTACCCCAACAGCCACTACGTCACTCCTGGACCAACCATTCAACAAGCAATTGAGATGATTAAAAAAGATCTTCAGATACGACTTCAGGAATTCGAAGCGACAGGACAGCTTCTGGAAGCCCAGCGTCTTCGGGAAAGGACAACGTTTGATCTTGAAATGCTTGCTACCACAGGAATGTGTTCGGGGATTGAAAATTACTCTCGCTATTTAACAGGGCGTGCTCCGGGAGAGCCTCCTCCAACGCTTTTTGAGTATCTCCCCCAAGAAGCCTTATTGATTGTGGATGAAAGCCATGTCAGTACTCCTCAATTGCAAGGAATGTCACGAGGAGATGCTGCTCGCAAAAGAACTCTTTCAGAGCATGGGTTCCGTCTCCCCTCTTGCGCTGATAACCGTCCTTTGCGCTTCGAAGAGTGGGATCAGATGCGCCCCCAAACAGTTTTTGTCTCCGCAACCCCTAGCTCTTGGGAGCTAGAGCAGACTCAAGGGGTTTTTGTCGAGCAGCTCATCCGACCGACGGGGTTAATGGATCCCCCCTGCGACATCCGTCCTACAGAAGGACAGGTGGATGACCTGATTGCCGCCTGTCGCGATGTTATTCAAAAGGGGTTCCGCGTTTTGGTTACCACCCTTACAAAAAAGATGGCTGAGGCTTTGCAAGAATATTTTGATGAGATTGGAATTAAATCCCGCTATATCCATGCTGATGTTGACACTTTAGAGCGCATTGAAATTATTCAAGGACTCAGACGGGGCACTTTTGATGTATTAATTGGAATTAACCTTCTGCGAGAAGGTCTCGACATTCCTGAATGTGCTCTGGTCGCCATTATGGACGCAGATCGTGAGGGCTATTTAAGATCGGCTACGTCCCTGATTCAAACCATGGGACGGGCTGCCCGGCATGTGGAAGGCCGTGTCATTCTTTATGCCGATAAAGTCACCCAATCTATGGCAAAAGCCCTTGAAGAAACTCAGCGACGACGCGAGAAACAGGCGTCTTATAACGAAGAAAATGGGATTAATCCCTCAACCATTAAGAAAAATCTTCCGCAACTTTTAGAAAGTGTTTACGAAAAAGATCACCTCACGATCTCTCTTGATGAAAAAGTACCTGTGTTCAAAAAGCCACAGGAGAAACGAAAATATATATTAAAGCTTGAAAAAGAAATGCATCGCGCCGCCGAAAATTTAAACTTTGAAGAAGCTATCCGTTTGAGAAATCTTCTAAAATCCATTAATAAAAAAGAACTAGACAAGTAAAAAAACCTATTTATATTTAAAAAAAATATTTTTCCAAATACAAAAAAACAATATACTTTGTTCGAGTGTTTAATTTTCAATTGAGGAAAACAATGAAAAAATGTTTAAGTGTTTTGGGAATTTTGAGTGCTTTTTCTTTTTATTCCACAGCAGGCGTTGCTTCTAATCCATGGACAGGAGTTTATGGTGGGATTGGTTTTGGGTTCCGTTCCGTCGGAACTAGCGAAAAAAAGGGAGAGCCCAAAGAAGAAAAAGCAAAGGGGTTCAGTTATGGCCTTGAGTTGGGGGGCGGTGCTGCCGTTGCGGATTATTTATATCTTGGTCTCAACCTGTACCTTGATTTTGGAAAGACAAAAACAAAAAAAACAGAGTCTGAGATGAGTCTCCGAGAGCTTGATGATAGACTCCCTGATGTCCTAGCATCTACGCAGATGAGTGACAGCGGAAAAAATCTTTTCAATGGTACCGTTCAGATAGGTGTTCCCCTTTGTAATTTTATGCCTTTTATAGAGGTCGGGTACGGTACTGGGAAATATGAAGAAAAAATTAGTCTTGCAGCACATAATGCCAATGGCATTATCAAGTTGTCATCAAAAGCCTCGGGTCCTATTTATGGGATTGGTATCAAATATATGCCTATGAAAAACATCGTGACATCGCTTGGGTATCGTTATAGCAGTTTCAAATCAAAAAACTGTAATTTGACTGGCGAGGGAACCATATATGGCCAACCACTTTCTGGCTCAGGGAGAACGCGCCTGAAAAATAAATATACAAGTCATGCTTTCCTTGCAAGTGTTTCTTATCTTTTTAATTTTTAAAGAAATCCTTCAAAGTGCAGAAGAAAGACCGTCCTTAGGGGCGGTTTTTTTTTGAATTTTTTATGCTTCCGCCGTCGTTATGGAAGGCACCCTCTTGAGTTTTTAAAGAAAATTGGCAATCATTAAAGGGGGATGGTGCTCTTTCCAAAAGAAAGAGGTCTTTCAAGGGAGCTGGGAAATTGCCTCAGGGGGTTTGTCAGTTTGCTACAATAGATAAGGATAAAATCATGAGCGAAAAAACACATCAAAGTAAGGTCATTGGAATTGATTTAGGCACAACAAACTCTTGTGTCGCCATAATGGAAGGCGGGAAACCGCGGGTTATTGAAAATAGTGAGGGCACACGAACGACACCCTCAATGGTGGCTTTTACAGATTCAGGGGAGCGGTTGATCGGTCAACCCGCTAAACGTCAAGGGGTCACAAATCCTGAAAATACCTTTTTTGCCATTAAACGCTTAATTGGGCGTCGTTATCAAGATCCTATCACCGCCAAAGATCAAAAACTTGTACCTTATCAAATTGTTGATGGAGACAACGGGGATGCCTGGGTTGAGTCTCACGGAAAGAAATATAGTCCAGGCCAAGTCAGTGCATTTATTCTTCAAAAAATGAAAGAGACGGCTGAAAGGCACCTAGGGCATACCGTAACGCAAGCGGTTATTACAGTTCCTGCTTATTTTAATGACGCCCAAAGACAGGCAACCCAAGATGCAGGTCGCATCGCAGGACTTGAAGTTTTGCGCATTATCAATGAGCCAACAGCAGCGGCTTTAGCCTATGGATTGGAAAAGAAAAATTCTGGACTGATTGCTGTGTATGATTTGGGCGGGGGCACTTTTGACGTTTCAATTTTAGAAATTGGTGACGGTGTGTTTGAGGTGCGTTCAACCAATGGCGATACTTTCCTTGGAGGAGAGGACTTTGATCAGCGCATTGTTGATTTCCTGGCTGATGAGTTCTTAAAGGAACAAGGCATCGATTTGCGTCGTGATCGCTTAGCTCTCCAACGGCTTAAAGAGTCGGCTGAAAAAGCAAAAATAGAGCTTTCCAGCGCTTCTCAAACAGACATCAACCTTCCTTTCATCACGGCAGATGCCTCAGGACCAAAGCATTTAAATGTGAAGCTGAGCCGTTCTAAATTTGAATCTTTAGTGGACGATCTCGTACAAAAAACTCTTGAGCCCTGCCGCAAAGCAATGGCGGATGCGAAAGTCAGCGCCTCTGATATCACGGAAGTGATCCTTGTGGGAGGTATGACCCGTATGCCTAAAATTATTGAAACGGTCAAAAATGCCTTTGGAAAAGAACCCAACAAGAGCGTGAATCCCGATGAGGTTGTGGCCATGGGTGCTGCAATTCAAGGGGGCGTTTTAAAGGGAGAGGTTAAGGATGTGCTTCTGTTGGATGTGACACCCTTGTCTCTTGGAATTGAGACTTTAGGGGGCGTTTTTACCCGTTTAATTGGCCGCAACACTACAATTCCCACCAAGAAATCTCAGATTTTTTCAACAGCAGATGATAATCAACCGGCCGTGACTATTCGGGG
>CAZGKG010000030.1:0-8519 GCA_964525615.1 uncultured Rickettsiales bacterium
GTTCCTGAAACCCCTGAAAAGAACTGAAGATAATTCCCTTCACAGCCCGCGATCCGTCGGCTTTAGGCCTTTGGAGAAGATGTCTATTATACGAACGCAAGAAGACCCCACCTCAAATGGATGCTGATTTTATGGAATGGCTGCTTCACGAAGACAAAATTACCCGATTAAACAACAAGAAAAATGCTAAATATTGTTATCTTTTGTCAATAAAAATAATATTTCTCTCGTTTCTAATTAAACGACTGGAAAATTATGATGAAGCGTTTTGCTGTAGTGATGTTCATTTGTGGAATTTTTTGTTCTGCTTCCAATTTATGGGGGGAAGTGATCGTGAGGATCAGATACAAGAAATTGTCAAGGATTATAGGTCTATGGATATCAAAAAAGAAGGAACAAAGCATCTTTCTCCTTTGAGTCAAGAACTCAAAGAAAAAATAGTCAAGCCAACAAAAGAAATGCTTGATGCAATGATGGGAGAAAAGCCAAAGGAAAGTCTTTTCTCGAAAATGTTAAGTTCTCTCGAAGCAATGATGGGAAAAAAGCCAGAGGAAAGTCTTTTCTCGAAAATGTTAAGTTCTCTCGAAGATCTCGAAAAAGATAAAACCACGACCCCTGCGGACATTTTCAAATTTCACTTAGATTTTGCTGCAGCAATCAGTAAAAAATGGACAGACGGAGACAAGGAGCTTTTAGGGATTTATATGACGGATAAAAAGATCAATTTAAAACTTGATGAAAGATTATCCCTCAAAGATAGTGTTTTGAAGGTACAGAATCTTTTTTTACCTGATTCAATTAATTCACATACGAATGCTATCGATAAAGTGGGAGTTCTTTTTTTTCCAGTGGTTGGAGAGGCACTTTTTAGTTTGGAATTCTTGACGGAATGCTTCATTCAAAATGTCTTTCCTGTCGCTTTCCCAACAAAGGGGGATTTGTCGACTCATACATTCCCAACAAGCTATTTAGGACATGCACTCCATGACATAGCGCATGGTATGATTGCACTAAACACTAAAAAGCAAGAAATTGAGGATGAATTCCAAGAATTTCAAGAAAAGCTTCCTTTTGGAGAGATCACTTTCGATGAGTGTAAAACTTTAAAAAGAAATTCAATCAATTTTTCCTTAAATAAAAACCGAGCCTTCGAAAGTGCTCTTTTACAAATATTTCTACATTTTAAAGCACAAGAAAATAAGAAAGCTATAGCTGGAATGTTTTTCCGGATCCACGAGGCAGCAGGAAGTGCAGCATGGATCTCTCCGGATAAAATAAATGCCGATTTAAATTGTCCTATAAAAATTTTTTTTCAAGAAGGTATTAACTCATTCGAAGAGTATTATGAAGATTGTTTTGAGACTTCGCCAAAGGACGGAAGACCCGCTTGGGGAGATGATATTCCTGATACTGTGCGAAAACTTCTCGATATTCCGGAAAAAGCACCCACAAAAGTGATCCCTCACGGGAGTACTGTTGAAATTAAATGGTTGTCAAAATTTGAGGAACTCTCTCTCCGTTTTAGAACTCAAAAATGGCTTTTCCAAGAATCGCAAGATGTCCAAAAAGTGATTGCGTATGGCTTAGGCCAGAAAAACGAATTTAGCCTGCCAACCCCCAAGGATTCTGACTCTGTCGATATTTTCAGAGAATATAATAACAAAAGTTTGAAGGGTCTTGTCTATATTTTGCAGAAAACTGAAAAAGAAATACTAAAGTTCCTATTAACTGATGATGCAGGAAAAAAAATTACTGATAATTTCTTCAAAAATATAAAAGAAATCCGAGAAAAATTTTTGACTAACATACAGGAAATCTTCCAAGAAAAGTCTTATTGGCCATTAATTGAAGGTAGAATACTCAATCGTCTTTAATTTGTCGTCCCGCATAACGAATCATAAAAAAGGTTCAATCCCCCCAAACACCAAAGGGCTTAAAAAGCCCTTTGGTTCGGGGGAGCGGGACCAAAGCCCAAAAGGTACTTCTAAAAAAATCCTTCATCTGCGCCTCGGCCCCAGGACGTTCAGCGTATCCAAGGGCTCCATCGATTTTTCTCAGAACAAAGACGGTCTTGAGTACCTTTGAAGGCGATTGAATATCGGGCTCTACACCCTTTTTATTTTTTTTGTAAAGGAGGAGAACCCAAAAAACATTCCTCAGGTTTTATGCCGCCTTCAAAAACACGTCCTTTTGCCCCAGAGACACCTTGAACAATAAAGGTTGGCGTTCCAGTCACTTTAAAATCTTTTCCCACAAGAATCACTTCCTTGAGGAGTTTATTAATAGAAGGGCTTTTCAAATCTTGAGAAAATTGACCCATATTCAAACCTGCTGTTTTTGCTAAAGAGACCAGCTCTTCCTTTGAAAGAGGTTTTGGCTTTTGTAAAATTTTTTTACGGAACGCCTTATAAAAAAGATCATATTTTTTTTGAAGATGAGCGGCTAGCAAAGCTTCTGCCGCAATGCGAGAATCTTTTCCAAAAAGTGGATAATTAAAAACAATCAGCTTCGCATCTGAGACCTTCTGAAGATATTTTTCAAATTCATCAAGGCTTTGATGGCAGTGACTACAATAAGGATCGGTAAAAATAATCGCTACCTTTTTCCCCTGGGGCGCTCCCACAATGGGATGATTATTATTTTGAAAAATTGTACTCTTATGGTTTTCAAGGGCCTCTTCTTGATGGCTTTCTTTGTCAAGTGCTTCAGCGGCAAAACCAAAGGAAATACTCATAGCCTCTTGAATATGCTTAAAACTTTTTACAAAAGAATTCTTGATAGCACTATCAACAGTTTTTTTTACAATTTCCTGAATTTCTTTTTTTTGCTGGGGTGTGAAGGCAACACCTTCTCCTCGAATTTCTGAGCCAGTTAAAAAACTTATTGCCAGAAAAAAAATAGAACGACGCAACACGAAAGACTTCCTCCCTTAAAAATTCTTTCTTGAACCAGTTTTTTTGCCCCTAACAGATTTTTTAAAAAATGTTTCAGGCTTTTAAGCCTTGTTTCGTAAGATTTTTTTGAGTCTAGTCTCTCTTAAGAAAAAAAAGATTAAATTTTTTATATTGCAAGAAAACGTTCATAGGACCAAACGGTTGCCGGTGGAAAATTCCGGAACACTGTTCCAAGACGCCTTTTCTTTAATTCAAAATCCTTTGCTGCAATTGAAGAAAAAGGACTGTAGGTAAATTGATACAACCGGGTGCCTGGGACGCTGGTGGAAAAAACCCCGTCAATAATCTGCGCCCGCATGGTACGAGAAAGATTAATCATGGGAATACCGGACACAACTGCAACGATTTTACCCTGAACCTCTTGAGGCAGAACTTTCTGAAGCATACAGGCGGATCCCTGAAACACCTGAATATCAGGAAATTTCGATTTTAAATGAAGGGTCAGAAAATCGTCTAACTCGACACAAAGAAGTTGGGAGGGCAGAACACCTGCACGCAAAAGAGCCTCCGTAAACACGCCCGTTCCAGGTCCCAGCTCTAAGACAAAACCCCCTTGGGAAAGTTCCTTTTGATTATCCATGACCACTTCACGAGCAATTTTAGCGCCAAGCGCTTTTGAACTGGGCGCTAACGCCCCTAAACGTAATGGATTTTCCAGCCAACGCTTAAAAAATAAAAACCGTTCCTTTGATACGACCGCTAGATCTGAAGACGAAAGCATTCTTGATCCTTGATGTCTGAAAAATAAATGTGAGGCCTTTTATACGCGACCTTCTCCTCGAGGGCAAGAGAAAAGGGAAGGAGAAGGAGAAGCAGAAGGAGACGAAGCAAGGGAGAAAATCTCAGGAAAAAGGGAAGAGCTCCTTAAACCATAAGAAAAGTTCGGCGGGCGAGGAGCTTACCCCCATCTCTTCAAGAGAGGTTGCTTGAAACTGAGACAACCCACAAGAGACAATCTGATGAAAAAAAATCAAATCAGGAGAGACATTGAGCGCAAAACCATGAAAGGAAATACCTTTGCGAATACGCACGCCGATAGAGGCAATTTTTTTTTCTTGTTCCCCAAGACGGACCCAAACACCAATACGATCTGGCACCATCCAGGCATCAATTTTTAATCCAGCTAAAACAGCGATAATCCAAGATCCTACCCCATAAACGAATTCTTTCGGAGACAAAGAACGCTTTTTCAAATCAAGCATCACATACCCCACAAGTTGCCCCGGTCCATGATAGGTTACTTGCCCTCCCCGCCCCGTAGGATAGACGGGAATTTTTTGAGGGTTCTGCAACACATCTCTTTCATGACCACTGGTACCAATAGAATAAAGAGAAGGATGTTGTAAAAACCATAAAAGTTCTGCCTCTTGACCTTGGAAAACTTTTTCCACCCGCTGCTCCATCAAAGCACAAGCATCTGTATAAAATACTGGCTCTTTCATGAAACGCCATTCAGGACTCAAGGACATGGCAAAACCTGAATTGTAAGGGCATGGAGCCCCTTTACTTCAAAAT
The DNA here is from genome assembly GCA_964525615.1 of uncultured Rickettsiales bacterium. Lineage (GTDB taxonomy): Bacteria > Pseudomonadota > Alphaproteobacteria > Holosporales > CAZGKG01 > CAZGKG01. Next base: position 4,470 of record CAZGKG010000030.1, read on the forward strand.
AAGGTGTCAAAACTTTGTAAATTTTTTGGTGTTGGGCTACCCCAGAGAGCCCTGTTAAAAGAGGACTTTGAATACGCAGTTTGAAATGGGTTTCCGTTTTTAACGATCCATCAGAAGAAACCATTTCCCCATGCCCCCGATGGGCACTTGAAACATCCACAAGTTCAATAAAAAGAGGGTTAAACTGTTTCTCAAGAAGGCTTAAGATTTCCTCCTTTTTGGAAACCAATGGGCTCATTGTGCTCACTATTTATTTTCAAGCCGTTGGACACCATCCCAACCTGCAGGCGGTGGTGTTTTCAAAAATGAAACACATCTCTCTATAAAAGTTTTTGCCAAACGATCTTCTCCAAAATCACGAAAGATATATTGATATCGTCGTAACGCCTTTTCCCAATTTCGGTCAAGATAAAATTTGAAAGCTTGTTCTGTGCGCCAACAGAATTCTAAAAGGCGCGATTCTTCAGTGGGAGGCATCACCCCCATTTCTCCTAAAAGTTCATAAATTTGGACAGGCCTTTCTTTCCCCTTCACAGCGACAAGATCAACAGGCCGAAAAATAAAACTGCCCCTTGTATAACGGTAGGTGCTTTCACTGACCAATATATTCGTGCCATAATACTTGTTACTTCCCTCAAGGCGTGACGCTAAATTAACCGTATCTCCTAAAGCAGTGTACTGAAATCGGTCAAAAGAGCCAATATTGCCCACAATCACCTCACCCGTACTAATTCCAAAACGACTCAAAAGAACGGGCTTTCCTTCATTTTTCCATTTCTGATTTAAAAGAAAGAGTTTTTTTTGACTCTCAAGAGCCGCCCGACACGCATGGATTGCCTGCTGTTCATCAGCAACGGGCGCCCCCCAAAAGGACATAATGGCATCCCCAATATATTTATCAATAATTCCATTATTATCCTGAATGACATGGGTCATGGCCTCAAAATAATCCGAGAGATGAATCATCAGGGTTTCCCCATCTAAAGATTCTGTAATCTTTGTAAAATCCATAATGTCAGAAAATAAAATTGTTAAAATTTTGCGATCTCCACCTAAAATCGCATCTTTTTTTGCGTAAAATAGTTGGCGTACTAAAGCTTTGGGCACAAATTTTGAAAAGGATTGAAGACTTTGGACAACACGTTTTAAAACCTCAACCGTATGGGAAATTTCGTAAAAGTAAAAAGAAGTATCAAAGGAAATATCAAAATCCATATTTTGAATTTTTTTTAAATAAGAAACGATTTGCACAATTGGCTGAGAAACCCTTCGCGCAATGATAAACATAAAGGTTGCAGCCACTAAAAGCATAATCACGGAAAAAATGAACATGTCTTGACGTGCCTGCTGAATATGAGAGGTTAAACGATCTCCCAAAAAAACACTTGCTAACACGTATTCTCCCCAGGGTGAATCTTTCTTAAACCAAGTTTTTAAAGGTTGAATTCGAACAATATCACGAAAGAAATCTGATTTTTTTTGCGAGAAAAAAACCCGTTGATCTTTTTTTACATACAAGTCAAAGGCGCGATTCAAATTATAATCTTTAAGATCTTGAACTTGTTTGATTTTTAACCCTTGCATCGTCAAACGAAAAACTTTTTCAATATCAGGATGAGCAATGATCTGGCCTTTTTTATCCATTAAACACGCAACTCCCAAAGCCCCTGAAGTCTGGCGTTTGACAATATCGCACAAAGAGTGAATGTTCATTTGAACGCCAACAGCGCCAAAAAAAGACCGATCGCTTTTTTTCATCAAAGGATAAGATAAGGTCAGTCCAATACTATCATTGTAAAGTAAAGCTAAAGGACTTAAAAAAGGACCCTTAGAATTTTTGGTTTCGACATACCATTTTGTTTTACGAGGATCTCCACGAGCCTCATGAGATTCTAGGTTTTTTTCATTAAAGAGAATCTCTTCGCCTTTTTTATTAAAAAAAGAAAGAACCCGTTTTCCCTCGGGTGAAAAAGTTTTATCAATCAGCTCCTGCTGGAAAAAAGCTTTTGGAGGAAACTTATATTTTTCAAGAGCCGATTTTTGAACACGGGAAAAAATAAAGAAACGTCCTTCTTCCAGCGCAACGACAATCCCACTAATTTGGGGATATGAACGAAAAAAACCTAAAATGACTTGATTTAACTCGAAAGAGGTATTTTTCTCTAAAGCCCTAAAAATAAAGGTAGAAGCCTGGGCAATTTCCTCAAGGGGAGAAAGAAAACTTTCGATTCTATAGCCTGTCACATCTGAAATCGAATCTACTTTTTCATCTACAATTGTGGAAAAATCTTGGAGGAATTCGTTATAGGTATAAAAAATGATCGAGGTGCCGGTTAAAAAAAGAATCAAGGACAAAAAAACAACTAAATTAAAATAAATTTTTCTAAAATAAACAGGCAAGTGCAGTCTTTTTCTGCGAATATAAGCCCATGATTTGTGAAGATAAGGTAAGAGAGGTTGCATTAAGGCCTCTTAAGGAAAAGGCTATTGTAAAAAAAAAATTCCAAAAAGGACTTAACAGATGTCAAAACCTTTAGCTGTCAGTTGAGGAATCTTGAGAATCACCCGTAATCCGCCTAAAGGGGAAACATCCAAAAGAATCTCCCCTTTTTCTTGGGCGATCAGTTGATGAACAATCGCAAGGCCTAATCCCGTTCCCCCCGTCTCAGGATTACGATCTTGAGCAACCCTAAAAAAGGGCTTCAAAACCAATTTATAAAATCGCGGATCGATACCGATCCCATCATCATCGACAATAATCTGTATCCCCTCAACAGTCCGGTACGCTTTCAAAGAAACTTTATTTTTTGCATACCGAAAAGCGTTTTGAAGCAAATTCTGAAGACATCTTCTTAAAGATCTGGCCCTGATCTCAAGGGTCATGTCTTGAGGAATCTGCATCTCTACCTCATGAGAGAAGGGCTGAAAAGATTTTAAAAGCATACGACAAAAAGAGTAAAGATGAACCTTTTGAGGCGTCTCTCGTTCTTCTTGGCGAATAAATTCAAGATATTCTTCCACCAACCGTATCAAGTGATTAACGTCAGTTTTCAATTCATCCACATCAGGGGAAGGCGTCATAAGCTCTAACTGAAGACGTATGCGGGTCAAAGGTGTACGTACATCATGGGAAATTCCCGCTAAAAACATAGACTGTTCTTCGATTTTTTCCAAAAGCCGGCGTTGCATTAAAAAAAAGGTTTGCCCCAAATGACGAATTTCTGTCGCCCCACGAATTTGATAGGTGTGGAGATTTTTACCATCAGAAAGACCCTCCGCCACAAGAGCAAGCTCTTGAAGAGGCCGTATTTGGCGCCGCATAAAAACAGAAGCCAGAAAAGCAAAAAAGAAAGAAGCCCCTAAAGACCAAAAAAACCATAGGGGAGTTGTATGGCTAAAGAGACGTTTTTTTAAAAAGGAAAAGCAAAAAACCCCAGAAGCACCTTGGATCCACACGAACACCTTGCTTGACGTGATACGGATCCGATGAGGGTATAATAGCCGATAGCGTAAAGCACGCTCAAAACGGGATTGAAAAAAGCGAGATCTATACTGAGGAAGACTGCCTTGAGGTAAAATCTCAACTTCCAATTGAGTGCTTTTTGAAATCAAGGAAAGCATCAGCTGTTGTTCTTCGGGATATTTCTCAACAAGAGAAACCCCCAAAGCAATTTCATTGGCGATTCCGTTCGCTAAAAGACGCGTTGTCTGTTCCCAATGGCGCTCAAAAAAAACGTATCCCGAAATCACCTGAATTAAAAACACAGGGGTAATCACAATTAAAAGAGAGCGTCCCCAAAAAGATTTGGGCAACAAACGTTTTACAAGTTTTGAAGGACGTTTTAGATAAAAAAAGAAGCGGTTTCTGGTCAGCTTCAAGAGGAGACCCTCAAGATATATCCCTGACCGCGCAATGACTGAATATAGCGTGGCTGTGAGGGAAAAGGCTCAATTTTTTGACGCAATCGATTAATCTGAACATCCACCGTTCGAGGGTTCACGGTATCCCCCAAAGAAGACCCAATTTCCTCCCGTGACAAGGGAATTCCC
>CAZGKG010000030.1:8529-12991 GCA_964525615.1 uncultured Rickettsiales bacterium
AAAGAAGTATCCTCTTTAGTAGAAAGTGAAGTTAATTTAAGGTCTAAGCTATATACATATCAAAGGTTGACGGGATTAGACTGGAAGCCCAAGCCAGGAATTGCTTTTACGAGATACCGCGAAATCTTGACAAGAGATATCGAGGATAAGGACAAGATCGACCTCCTTCAGAAACTTGAGAATCCGGTGCCAACAATTAAAGCGTCAGAGTTTCGAGTTCTTATTCGATCCAAAAGAAAACGCAACAATTTTTTTTCACTTAAGGTCAATAAAATGATCTGATCCCCCTTCGCCAACGTCTCAGTCTTTTTATTAAAAACCAAGGGGCCAAAGGAAACAGATTCAAGACCTTTAGAGGTTCTTTTCAGCAAAACCTGAATACGCAACACAAGCTCTCTTGGATCAAAGGGCTTTACGATATAATCATCAGCCCCTAAAGATAATCCCTGAATCCGTTCTTCCACCCCCCCTTGCGCCGTTAACAAAATAATGGGTGGCAAAAAATCAGTGTTTGAATTTTCTAAAAAAGAAAGCCCGGAAACTCCTGGCATCATCACGTCTAAAATAATAATGTCAAAGAAGAAAAACTCTAAAGCCTTTTCAGCATCTGCAACACTCTCGACGGTAGAAACTAAAAAGCCCGAATCTCTCAGATACCGAGACAATAAAGAACGTAAACGACTGTCATCATCAACAACTAAAAGATGAAATTCTCCTCGCCCAGAAGAGGCCTCTGAATAAATTTTAAGCCCTTTTTCCATCAACAAAAAACCCTTCGGAAAAAAACGCTAAAGCCTTCTCAAATTCCGAAACCCCGCCTTTGCAATACAAAACGGCATCGCATCCTGCTTTAAGGGCAGCGGCCACCTTTTCTGAAGGAGTTCCGGAAACAGCACCCATAAAAAGATCATCACTCAACAAAAATCCCTTAAACCCAATTTCCTCTCGAATCAAGTGCCGAATTACTTTTGGGGAAAAGGTCGCACAATGATGAGGATCAAAGGCCTCATAAACAATGTGAGCCGTCATCGCCAAAGGGGCATTACGATTCTGAATAAACGGACGGAAATGGGGACGAAGCTCTTCCCGTGAAAGTCCGACCACAGGCAAAGCCTCATGACTGTCCACCAAAGCCGCTCCATGTCCGGGAACATGCTTAATCACAGGAAGGATCTGGGCTTGTTGAAGCCCTTCCACAACAGCGGCTCCCAAAATTCCTACCACATCAGGATCGTCACTGAAAGACCGATCCCCAATCACATCATGAGCCCCCTCCACATAAAGATCTAATAAAGGAGAACAATTAACCGTAAATCCTAAATCTTTTAAAAGAAGACCTGTGTCATAGGCACTTTTCCGACACAATCGAACAGCTTCTTCTGGGTTTTTTTGATACAAATCTCCAAAAAAACGAGCAGGCGGCGGCGAAGGATAAAATTTTTGAGGCAATCGAAAAACACGTCCCCCTTCCGCATCTACCAAAAAAAGCAGATCCTCTCGCCCCACAACAAGCTTTAACTCCTTGATAAGCGATCGAATTTGCTGAGGCTCTTCCAGATTCCAACGGAATAAAATAAATCCCAATGGATTGGCTTCTTTAAAAAAAGCCCGTTCTTCCAGTGTGAGCTCCGTACCAGAAAGTCCAAAAATAATGGGACGCGGGGGTGAGACTATCATTGGGAACCTTCACGTTTTTTAGATTGCTTAAGGGTGCTTAACTCATCTACTTGATCCAAAAGGTCGTCTAAAGAAGGCACTTTCTCTACTTTTTTTAAGGATGACCTTTGTGTTTTCACAGGCTTCGGGGGAGAAAATGAGGAAACCTGCACAGTAGAAGCAACGGGGAGTTTTTCACCACCAGAAGGAGGAGGAACCTCCTCCTTTAAATTTTTTCCACCAGAAGGAGGGGGAATCTCCTCCTTTAAATCGGGCATCTCTTCAGGAGGCAACAAAGATTCCATAATTTTTTGAGAGGTCTTGAGACTTAAATCTCCATAAATACGACGAGAGGGCGGCTGATTCTTGGTAAGAGCAGGTCGAATCCGAAGAGGTCCTAAAGGGGCCTCGATCACGGGAATAGACTGAGGCTCTACAGCCCAAAAAAAACGAATCAGAAGGCCTAACACAATAAAAATTGCAGCGATCGTCCCCAAACCCCAAACATAATGGAGGGGATTTTTCAAAAGATTCTGAAAAAAAGAGAAAGCTAAAGAAATTCTGCTTTTTTGTTTTGGCATCTAACGCATCTCCTCTACAGGTTGAACGCCTAAAAGACCCAATCCTGAAGCTAACACAAAGATCATCCCCCGCAAAAGTGCTAAACGTGCCAAAGTGAGAGGCAAATCTTCAGGAAGAAGAAAACGTAAAACCGTCTCTTTCGTGCCCTTATTCCATAAAGAATGAAACCGATGGGCCACCTCTTCCAAAAAGGAGACGATGCGATGGGGTTCGCGGGTTTTGGCCGCATTTTCCAACTGCCGCGGCCAATCGGCTAACGCTTTGATTAAAGAAAATTCTGCCTCCTCTTGAAGGAGAAGCAGATCCGCCCTTTCTAAAGCTTTTATCGACAAATCTTGACCAGGAAAAAGGTCACGAGCCATTCGAAAAACAGAGCAAGCCCGTGCATGGGCATACTGCACATAGAAAACAGGATTATCCTTTGATTGCTCAACTGCTTGATTCAAATTCAAAGTAAATTGGGAATCATGTTTTCTTGAAACCATCAAAAAACGAAAGGCATCAGGACCAATTTGGTCCACAACATCTCTAACCGTGACGAAGGTTCCTGCCCGTTTAGACATCTTCAGAGGCGCCCCATCCTTAACGAAATGAACGATCTGGGCCAGAAGCACTTATAAAGTAGCCTTTCCTCCCGAAATCGCTTGAACCGCCGCTTTCACACGATCTACATGGCTGGCATGATCTGCCCCCCAGACGTTAATCATGAAGGAAAACCCTCGGTCCATCTTGTCTTGATGATAGGCAATGTCGCCTGCAAAATACGTCCACTCGCCGGACGCCTTTTTTAAAGGCCGATCCTTTTGGTCTCCGAAGGCAGTTGACCGGAAAAGACACAAGGGCGTTGGAATCCACCCCTCTGCCCCTTTATCTTTGGGGCGTTCTAAGACGCCTTCGTAAACAAGCCCCTCTTTTTCTAAGCCCTCAATAGCACGATCCACAGAGCCCCTGCGATGAATCTCAGCTTCAGAGGTAAAAATGTCTTGCCGAATTCCAATCTTATCTAAATCTTGGCGAATTTCCTTCATCAAAAAATCCACCGAAAAAGCCCCCATAAAAGCCAACGCCTTTTCTTCGGGGACTGAAAGCCATCGATCCCCCTCCTGCTCTCTTAAAGCATGAGCCACCTCCTTCAGATACTCGCCAGGATAATATCCCTCAGGAATCCTTGAAATACTTTCTCCCAAAGCTTCCCGATACCTCAACAAAGTGGAGCGGGCTAACACATCAATCTGGCCACCAGCATCGTTCACATAATATTCTCGGGTCACTTCAAACCCCGAAGCTTCCAGCAAATTTGCCACAACATCTGCCACAACGGCGACACGGCCATGACCCGCATGAAGAGGACCCGTTGGATTCGCAGAGACATACTCGATATTGATCCTTTCTCCAGCCCCATAGGTGTTTCTTCCATAATCCTGACCCTCTTTGAGCACCTGACAAAGACAGTGACGCCAGTAGGAGGGTTTTAAAGTCATATTGACAAATCCTGCACCCGCAATCGACACCTTCTCGATTTCTGGATGAGCCGCCAATACATCACACAAAAACTGGGCTAACAGGCGAGGATTTTTTTGAACCTTTTTTCCCAGCACGAGAGGGGCATTCGTTGACATATCTCCATGAAGAGGATCTTTAGGAGGCTCGACTACCACCCCCTCAAAGGTTACCTCCGGGGGTAGGTCTCCGTTTTTTTTTAAATCTTCTAAAGTGGTCAAAATTAATTCGCGAAACATAAAACAGCCTAATTCTCAAGAGCCCTTAGAAAAGACATACCAAACCCCGGACCATAAGGCTATATTTTAATAAGAGGCAACAACACAATGACCCGCCTTCCCCCCTCTTTAAAAAAACTTGAGAGATTTTATCTCAAGAGAGACGGGAACCTTATCTTCAAACGGAGAAAAGACTTTTGTGCGGCTGGGGAGCGGGTCTCTCATGAAGTGCCAGACATTGGGTGCGTGATCTTTCGGCTTATCCTTAAGTCAAGGCCCCCCTATAAGGCAAGGGATTGCCCTTGCCAAAAATAACCTTGGGCGTGTGGGCCGCCCCTTTAGCTTTTGGGGTCCTCTGGCATGGCGGCCATTTCTTCCCTGCATTCCTTAATAAGCAAGTGAATTGGGTCCTTGGAATCGTCCTCCGGCTTAAGATTTTTCACAAGATGTAAAAAGAGAGTTTTATTTAAAACCGATACCTCTTTAAGAAGGGAAAACGTTGATTT
>CAZGKG010000031.1:0-12520 GCA_964525615.1 uncultured Rickettsiales bacterium
GAATTGCAGGGGTATGAGAAAGGTACGTGGAAACGTCTCAGTATTTTCCTCAATGTTTTTGATGTTCACGTGAACCGTATCCCTTTTGGGGGTCGTGTTTTGATGCGTGTGTATCATCCGGGTCAGTTTTTGAATGCTTCCCTTGATAAGGCCAGTGATCTTAATGAGAGAAACTCTCTTGTGTTGGAATCTCCTGAGGGAATTCGTTTGATTGTGGTGCAAATCGCAGGGTTGATTGCCCGTCGCATTTTATGTGAGGTAAGCTTGGGAGATGATGTCTCCTTAGGGGATCCTTATGGAATCATTCGTTTTGGAAGTCGTGTTGACCTTTACGTGCCTTCAGAGGCTGAGATTTTGGTTTCTAAGGGGCAACGGATGGTGGGTGGGGAGACGGTTTTGGCTGTAATGCCAAATTAAGAAGCATCTTTAAAAGGACAGTAGGTTAAGAGAGGGTGAATGCCAAAAGTTATTTTTATTAAGCCAGACGAAACGCGCCTTGAAGTGGACGCACCTTTGGGACTTTCTTTGTTGGAAGTGGCCCATCAAAATGGTTTAGACGAAATTGAGGGTGCTTGTGAGGGATCTTTGGCGTGCTCTACTTGCCACGTGATTGTGGATCCCTCCTGGTATGAGACTCTTGAAGAGCCAACAGATGATGAGAATGATATGCTGGATTTGGCTTTTGGTTTAACGCCGACGTCTCGTTTGGGATGTCAAATCATTTTAAAACCCGAGATGGATGGTTTAGTGGTCAAACTCCCTTCCTCGAGTCGCAACATTTTGGTAAAGTAACCTCTTAAAGGATGGGTGGCCGAGCGGTTGAAGGCACCGGTCTTGAAAACCGGCAGGCGTGAAAGCGTCTCGTGGGTTCGAATCCCACCCCATCCGCCATTTTCAAGAAATTTTGGATCAGAAATTTCCTGCCAAAAGTGCTCCCTTGGCATTCTAAAAAATTATCCTTTTTTGCTTTTTTCCCTGTAAAAATTGAAATATCTGATGGTTTGATTCACAACGCCTTACCCTTGCCCAATTTAGAAAAGGGCTCTGGGATGGGAGAATGGAAAGAGGACATCACTTCTTTTCCTGTTTAGGAGAATCTCCGAAGGAAAAAATAGTCAGAAGTTGCTCTGATGTCTTTGCTATAACTATTAAGATGATTTTCGAATCAATCTAAAAAATGACCCCCATATAATAATCAAAAAATATCGTCTAAATCATCAAGACAATCATCTTTCTTGTACGAGCGCACTTAAGCAGGTTTTTCAAATTTGAAAACCTGCTGCGCTTTGTGGCCGCAGGCGCTGGGAAAACTCTTCAAGGGCGTGTTCATGAAATAACGAATTCAAGCAAAAAATAAAAAAATTTATTAAAAATAAATTGTTTTTTCTGTAAAAAAATCTAAAATAGATAAAAAATCCAGGAGGTTCCAGATGAATCCAAGTAATTCAAGCGATACTTTGTTAATTTCTGTTGAAAACATTCAAGCGTTGCGTGCGCGTGAGGAGAGTGAAGAAGCATCGGATGGTGGTGGAACTGGCAGAAGTGATACCAACGATGTCGTGACTATTATTCCGTAACGTGATGTCGGCCGCTCTTTTTGGGGCGGCCTCTTTCTAGTTTATTAAACGGGTGTTTATATGTTTTTTCCGCAAAGTACCCTTGATCTCTTAAAATCAGCTTTCATCAAAAAAGAATTTTTGCATATCCCCGCAAGCCTATCTGATGGGCACGTTTTTGATAGAATAGGGTGGCAAGATATCAACCAAATGATGCGGGAAAATCGTCTTACGGCTCCCCGGCTACGTCTTTGTAAAAACGGTCAGACTATTCCAGAAGCAGATTACACGTGTCAGCATACACTTCGTCGAGGCACAACGATTCGGACAATTGCGGAAGAAAAATTTTACGCATTTTTGCGTGATGATGCGACGCTTGTCATTGATTCTATTGATCAATTGCATCGACCTCTCGATGATTTTTGCGCCCATCTTGAGATGGGATTTCAGACATCCTTGCAAGTCAACACTTACATGTCCTGGGGTGAAACGCGAGGGTTTGACACCCATTGGGATGACCATGACGTCATCATCCTCCAAGTGGAAGGCCGCAAAAACTGGTTTTTGTTTGGTGAAACGCGAAAGTACCCCTTGTATACAGACCTTCATAGCAAAGAAAATACAGCCCCCACAGATTGTGTTTGGAATGAGATTATTCAGAAAGGTGATATCCTCTTTATTCCTCGAGGATACTGGCATCACGCCGTTGCTTTGCGTGAACCCTCTCTTCATTTGACCTTTGGGTTCTCTGCAGTTACAGGACTTCAAGTCATTGATTGGCTTAAAGAAAAATGGCTTACACATGAGGCCGTGCGTCAAGACGTGCCTTTTTTAGAGTCCTCTGAAGAGCGTACGGTTTATTGGACGACACTCAAAAACACGCTTCTGGATGTTTTGAACGACACTTCTTTAGAGGATTTTGTTAGAGAGTATCGAGCAAAAACAACTCCTCGGCAGCGATTTTCTCTCCCGGAAGCTGTTTTAAAACCGGGCGTTCTCTCGGAGGATTTTTATTTTCAGTGGCATGTACCCTGGGTTGAAGGCTATGGGATTGACCCCTCTTCTGGAAATTTAGCATTTAAAACGGGTGAAAAAATTTATCAGTTTGCCGGTGTTGCGAAGCCCTTGTTTGACACCCTCATTACCGGTCAGCCTCAAAACTTACGCCAGCTGTGCACACAATTTTCCGCAACACTAAGCGCAGCGCAGATCAGGACCCTGATTTCTGATCTTCTTTTACGTAGTCTTGTGCAGGGAGTTTATGTGGGTACAAAAACAGACTGGAAAGCTGATACGTTCAGATGGGGAACCTAAAAAAACGCTGGACAATCGATGAGTAGTATCACTCTAGGCACGTATTCTATCCATTGTTCGCTAGATTCTGTCGTACAGGAAGCGTTTGCGAAAGGTTGTCGCATTATTGATACGGCTCCTAACTACCGCCATGGACAGGCCCAACAAGAACTCGCGCAAGCTTTTAAAAACGCACTCGATACTGGAACCCTGAATTTCCTTGAAGAAATTCGGGTGTTTTCGAAAGTGGGCTTTTTTTCGGCACAAAGAGGAGCAGATTTTCACAAGCAAGGTCTCATCAGTGCTGAAGACGCAACAGCCGGCCACAGTTTGAATCTGGCCTACGTTCGCACCCAAGTTTTGAAGAATCTTGAGGAGCTCGACCTTCCCCTCATCGACACCCTTTTTTTGCATAATCCGGAAAAACGTTTCACTCTTGAAACGCCAGAAAAGGCTTTGCAGCAAATACAATTGGCCTTTGAGGTCTTGGAAGATTTTTGTTCCCAGGGACTAATGAAAGGTTATGGTGTCGCTACGTGGTCCGGCTTTGAAGAACAAAATGCACCTCCCCTTTTCACGCTTTCGGAAATCCTTAAAACAGCCCGTAAGGTCTGCACCAATCATCATTTTCGGGCAATCCAGCTTCCTTTGAGTCTCGTCAAGCTCGATGCGGTTGCAGCGTACTTTAAAAAACGTGGCCCTCTTTATACGGCGATTCAAGAAGGGATAGAGGTTTTTGGAAGCTCTCCCCTCCATGTAGGACAACTTCCTCCCTTCGTGAATAAGGCTCTCTTACAACGCATCGAGCCCTCTTTAACGCCTGCTCAAGCGTGTCTGCTTTTTGCAAAATCTATTCCGGGTGTAAACGCTGTTTTTACAAGCCCTTCATCTCTAGAACAGCTCACACAAAGCCTGGAAGTTTCATCGATGTCTCCGCTGTCTGAAGACACTTTACAAGGCCTTGTGCAACTGCTCCAACAACGGACGCGAGTGGCTTCGTGAGCCTTTTAGAAGATCTGCAAGGATTCCACAAAGCCATTGGTGGTAAAGCGTTTGGAGAAATTGCCTATGGTTGGCGTCAGAAAAGTGCCGGACAAGCAGTCTCCTTACAAAATGAGGCCATTGTGTGGATACAGGTCGCGCTGCACCGCTCTCCCGAAGTTGCGTCCTTGTTTCGGAAACGTCTTGAGGCCAAAGATCAGATCATCGGCATTCAAACCCCAAAACTCCTTGAGCTCACGACAAAGGAGCAGCCTTTGCGGACCCTTTGGACGTCCACCTTTGTAGAAAGTGCTCCTCTCTCCATTACACCAGAATTACAAGACCCTATTGTTCTTGATTCGGAATGGCTTCAGAAGCTTGAAATACAGTTGATCCGTCTCGCGGAAGCCTCTTCGCCTTTTCAAAGTTACCGCCAAGAGCTGATCACACGTCGCATCCAGGAGCGCTATGGTCCCGATCTCCCCACACAGATTGAAACGTGGCAAACGATTCATGGCGATTTGCATTGGGCAAATGTGACTGAAGATTGTACCCTCTTGGATTGGGAAGGTTGGGGAATAGGGCCCCGGTACCTAGACATTGCTTTTTTGTACGAATATTCAGTTGCCTGTCCACCTGTCTGCCAAATCTTGGAGGAAAAATTTCCTTTTCTGTGGGGGACGTCTGATGGCCTGATTTGTCTTCTCTTTGTCTCTAGCGAGTTCCTGCGCATGATTGAGCTTTATGAGGATCATCCGCAGCTCAAAACGCCGCTGGAAACCTTGGCTCAACGCGTCATTCAGCAGATGACACAAAAACCATGAAAGTCCCCCCACGTCTGCGTCAAAATTTCCTCTTTTTGCTGACTTACGCACGGCCTTATAAGCGTGACTTCTTCTGGGGGATTCTTTTTGTGTTGCTCTCTACAGGGGCCATTTTACTGATGGGCCGTGTCATTCAAGAGTTGCTGCAGCAGCTCAAAGGAAGCTCTCACGCCGCGCTGGAAATGACAACTTTGAAGGCTCTTGCCCTCATCGTGATTGTCTCTGGAGCTCTTCTTGGAAGGATTCTCTTCTTTGGAATCTTAGGTGAAAAGCTCATCAAAGATGTGAAGGATGCCGTTTTCAAGAAGCTCATGCATCTGGATATCACTTTTTTCGAGAGCAGAAAGGCAGGAGATCTGATGGCTCTTATCTTATCGGATGCCTATGTTGTGCACTCGGTCTTCATCGGAAACATGTCCGCAATCCTCCGGAACCTTATCATGCTGGGCGGGAGTGTTCTCCTGATGCTCACCATTCAACCGGCTTTATTGATTTGCTTGTCTTTCCTCGTACTCTCCCTTCTCCTCCCGTTGCGCTTTTTCGGTCGCAAGATTAGTTCGTGTTCCAAGGAAGCGCGTCAGCAAGCTGGCCTGGTCAGCGCCCACACAGAAGAAGCCATTACAGGGATTCGCTTGCTGCATGCCTACAATGCGACGGTGTCTTCTGAAGAAGCCTTCGCCTTGAAAACGCAAGCGCAACATGCCGCCATTAAAAAACGTGTTTACTTCTTCGGCCTGAATACCTGTCTGACGAGCCTTCTGCTTTTTGGAGGGCTTGTCAGCATTCTCTTTGTGGCGTACCAACAAGGATTAATTCTTCTCGACGGCCAGCTGGGCGCGTTTGCGTATTATTCTGTGGTGGCCGCTTACGCACTCTCAGATCTTCTGGAAACAAGCGGCCAAATGTACGGCTCTTCTGCTTCTGCCGACCGCCTCCGAGAACTGATGGAGACAACGCCTCATGTCATCGACCCGCCTAACCCGCTGACCTTACCGGCAATCCAAGGGCACATCTGCTTCCAGGACTTTTCCTTTGCGTATCCCTCAACACCCACCCGTCCTCTTTTCCAGAATTTTTCCCTCGCTATTCAACCCGGCGAACGGATTGCGTTGGTTGGACCCAGTGGGGCTGGAAAGTCCACGCTCTTTAGCCTTTTGTTGCGTTTTTACGATCCGACGCAGGGCAGCATCACATTGGATGGCCTTCATTTGTCTTGCATCTCTTTAGAATCACTGAGGAATGCGATTAGCTATCTCCCGCAAGATGCGACGATTTTCTCTGGAACGGTCGCCGAGAACATTCGTATGAACAATACGCTGGCTTCTCTAGACGGGGTCAAGCGGGCAGCTGAACAGGCCCATGCCCTCGAGTTCATTCAGAAACTTCCGCAAGGGTTTGAGACATACGTGGGCGAAAAGGGCATTCGTCTTTCCGGCGGTCAGAAGCAGCGCATTGCCCTTGCACGAGCCATTTTGAAAAATGCTCCCATTTTGCTACTGGATGAACCGACCAGTGCTTTGGATGCCGAAAGCGAGCGACTCATTCAAGAAGCTCTTCATCCTTTTCTTAAGGGGCGTACCAGTCTGATCATCGCCCATCGCCTCTCCACTATCATGCACTGCGACCGTATTCTTGTTCTGGATCAAGGAAGGCTCATCGCTCAGGGTACCCATGCTCAGCTTCTCGAAACCTGCCAACTCTATGCGCATTATGCGACTCTCCAGCTTTATGCGCCTGAGGCAATCCATGCGTCTTCTCTCGCGAAGGAACAGAACGTGAGATAGAGATACCTCGCCTTGTTTTTAGAACAAGGCGGCACTTATGGGGTTAATTGTTTCCCCCTTGTGCTTTTAGGCCGCAAGCGCTGGAGAATCCTTTGCCAAATGGGAGTTTTGGAACGTTGCCAGTTCTGTCAGTTCAGTTTTTAAGAGCAGGGTTTTGTGTCTTTTGGACAAAATAATAAAAATATTGCCCGAAATTGCACCGCAGAACCTTAAATCTTAAGTGCCAATCAAAGAAGGTATTCATGAGACACGGATGGGAGGGTTAAGGACAAAAAATGATGATAAACCTGTGTAAACAGCAACAAAGAATGTACTATAACGCCTTTATTTTATTGAAATTCTTTGTTTTCCATTGTGGTCAGTTAAACGTTTGACATGTCTTGAAAACCGGCAGGCGTGAAAGCGTCTCGTGGGTTCGAATTTCACCCCATCCGCCATCCTTTGTGACAGTTAATCTTTCTCTTCCTCCCACCATTTTTTTTTAATTTTTTTCTTCTTCTGCGATTGTCAGTGAAAAAAAATCCTTTCTGATGTTTTTGAAAGGAAGATCAAGGAAAAAAAGGTGGGCGCTTTAATCTCTTGCACCTGATACTCCACTTATCAAACAGCCATCAAAGAAAAGCTCTTTCCGAAAAAAGGTCTTTGAGAAAGCTATTTTTCTAGGGTTCTTAAAAGGTAAACATTCCGGGGTTCTGGTTGGTGGGGAAGCACCTGTTGGGAGAGAAATTGTTGAACGAGCCGCTTGCTGTGACTCCCATCTCTCTTCCCATTTGCCTCAGCCTATAGGACTGTGGAAAGAAACCATTCAAGATCCACTCCGACATTTCCCTTCAAAGAAAAATCGGGATAAAAGGTTTTTTTGAATCGCAAGCAAATTCTAAGACAGAACAGGGCAGAAATTATGGAGAAGGCGTCTTTGGACAGGTGTCTTTTTTTGTGTCGAGGAATCCTTTAGAGAACTGAATTATTTGCTTCATGAGTTTATGATCAGAGAAAAGAGGAGCTCGATAATAAAAAAGTAGTCTCATGGCGTTTTTCTTTGTCACCCTTATTCCCTGAGCAGATAAGACATGATCGGGGAGACCTCCTTAAGAAAGGAACTCACAATAAAAATCACCCACAGTTGAATGATCGATTTTTTTTACGTCAATTTCCTGGTGCGCTCGAGAGGATTCGAACCTCCGACCCCAGGATTAGGAATCCTGTGCTCTATCCTGCTGAGCTACGAGCGCTTTTTAAGAATTTTAAAAGATTTCCCATCGCTTCGCTAGTCTTTACAACCGATTTGTACTCATTCATAACAAATGAGACTGGTTCGAGGAAGTCTTGATAAGCCAGATCAATACAAACTTGCACTCTAGGATATATGTGCGTGGTAGTCTGTAGCTAAATGGGAGTCATGGTTTTTTTCTTTTGAGAAAGAGGTAAAGATACTCTTTTGGGTAAAATTTTCTCAGGTAATCGGATCAGCCTATTTATAAGTAAAAATGCCTTATTCTTAGTGCTCTTCGGCAAGCTTCAAAACTGGCCATTGTAGTCGTCTTTACTCGCTTCGACAAAACACCAGACTCTACAGGCCCTCGTCACCATCTCTTCAATAATATTTTCCCTCAGATGATCTTATTCACGAAGACCTAAGAGTTGAGGCAGAGACATGTGATTCCCGCAAAGTATGAGCGAGTCGAGTGTCTCGGGGATCTTGGAGGCCGACACAAGAAATATGAGACGGCAAGCTCCTCCATCCCATTCAATAGAGGGAACAAATTTTCTTTGTTCCATCAAAAAAAATTATGAGAGAAACTGGTGCCGAAACCATAACCTTATCCCGTGTGGTTTCAAGAAAATGATACCGTTCCGGAATTTGCCCATATTCGAGAAACCTTTTTATCCCTGCCTCGGATTTCCTCAAGTCCCATCGTTTGATGGTAAATTATAGGAACTTATGGATCTGAGGGTCAAAAATCTTTTAAAAAATCAGTAAAAAAAGATGTTGGCTTAACTTTTTCGTGAGACAAAATTAACTGGGAGAAAAAAACGGTATTTCAAAAAAACCGTCTAACCCTCTTCTCTGAAGAAGAGGGTGTGCGGGAAAAAATACCAAAAAGTTTTTTTACAAGGGAAATTTTTTCTCCGTAACAGGGATGTAATTTCCTAAAGGAGCTTTAAGATTGAGCGCCTTCTTCAGCGGGAGCGGGAACAGGTGCTTCAGGAGCAGCTTCTTCTTCTGCAGCGGCGGGTGGTGGTGGCGTTGAAGCTTCAACTGCTGGTGCTGGTGCTGCCTCTTCTGATGAAGGGAGAGCTGGCTCGGCGGCGGGTGAATTTTCTGGTGTTGTATGAGATACATCAGTTTCGGCTGTTAAGGAACTTACTTCAGGATTTTGTGCTTCTGAAGATGCTTCTTTTTCTTCCTTTCCACATCCGGAAAGAGCTAGAGTGGCACACAAACCAAAGGCCAAAATCATTTTATTTTTCATTTTTTCCTCGCACATTTACTGTAAATACACACTTATAAAATTAAAAAAAATTAGTTACGTTTCTATTGATTTTCTCTAAAAGAAATTCAGGATAACCGTATGAAATCTTTTGTTTTTAAACCAATAGACACCCTTTTAACGATCTTTTGCAGAAAAATCAAATCAAAGTTTATCGCAAGATTGTGAAAATGCAATACCTGATAAATTTCGTCCACATTGGAGGTTTCCTTCTTTTTTGGCTTGTCGATAGCTAAAGTATTGGGAACCTGGAGGATAGGTATCTTCGTTTATGCATTCAATTTTTGTAATTCCTAGAGCTTCAAGTTTTGCGCAAATCCATCCCTGTAGATCAAAATGATAGGTAAGTTCTGTTGGATCTTTCACTTGAAAAAAGGGAGTTGCACAGGGATGAGTTCTCCCGAGCGCTTCATACAAATTTTTTTTGACTTCATAAGAGGATTTTTGAATCATAGGCCCGATTGTGACGTGTATCTCTGAAGGGTGTGCTCCCAGAAGACACATTTTTTTAAAGGTATTTTCGATAACACCTTTTTTTGTGCCCCGCCATCCTGCATGACAAGCGCCAATCACCAAGGAATCAGGCGCTGCCCATAAAAGAGGGGCACAGTCCGCTGTTAAAACTCCTAAAACAACATCTGTTAACTTGGTGACGACGCCATCAACACAAGGGGGTGTCTCAAGAAAGGCATCAAAATTTTTAGCGTCAAGAACACAGATATCAGCACTATGGATTTGATCCATTACAAAAAGGACATTTGCCGTTCCTAAGGTCTTTAAAATACGGTTTTTGTTCTCTGTCAAATGACTTGGGGAATCTCCTAAAAAAGGACTTGAATTTAAACTGTTAAAAGGCCCAGAGCTCACGCCCCCCTCTTTCCCAAAAAATCCATGTAGAATTTTAGAAAGATTTTCCAGCAACCTGGCTTTTTTATGAAAAATTTCTTTTTCCATCAATTTTTTTACATTAATTACTTTATACGCAATTGTAAAACGATAAAAAATAAAATCAAGAATCGTTTTTTGTCAAGGAAAAAATTAACAAAACAAATAAAAAACAAAAACATAGAAATTATTTTTTTATATTTTTTGTTTTTTTTGATCAAATAATACTAAAAATATTTTTTTTTAGCGAATTATGGTATTGTTTTTTAATTTTTAAATTTTAAAAGGCAGGCGAATATGCCCGAGTTTTTTGAAGAGAGCACTTCATTGGTGATAGAGGGGGTGCATAGCATTTCTCTTTCAGGTTTTCGAGCAATGGCAAAACAGGATCTTGTTTGTGGATTGCATCCATCTCCTTTTGGTCAGGTTTTGGTGGCTGTTGCTCAAGGATCTTTATGTGGTTTTTTATTTCAGGGAACGATTCCTAAAGATTATTTTTTAGTGCAGGCGGCGGCTCATCTGAAGGTTGACTTGGGCTACTTTGACTCCAAAACCACCCTTCCTTTTTTGGATCAGGTTTTAGCTGGGGAAAGGCCACCTCTTCTCCTTTCCGGAACCCCTTTTCAGTTAAAGGTTTGGGTGCATTTGCTTGCCATCAAAAAGGGCGAGATCATCACATATCAAGAGCTTGCGGAAAAAATCGGTTTTCCTCGGGCGATGCGTTCTATCGGCCAGGCTCTAAAAGCGAACCCTTTGGCGTATGTGTTGCCCTGTCACCGGATTGTCTCTTCTTCTGGAAAATGGGGGGGGTATCGTTGGGGGTCAAGCCTTAAGAAAAAACTTATTGAGAAAGAGCAGGAATAGTCATTTGAATCCTTAACCTCTTTTTTTATTGGAGGATTTTTTGTGAAAACCCTGTAAAGATTTAAGGGAGCTTAAAAAATTCTCAAAAAAAGAAAAAAAAACCTGAAGGGTGTATCCCAAGGACTTTTTGAAAAAATGCTTGACAAAGGGCAGGTGTGAGATCAAGATGATAATGATTATCAAGATCAATAAAGCCATTGTTAAGGAGCAGTCCAAGATGCGCGGAGAAAAGTTCGCTGAGTGGGGTTTTTTTAAGCGTCTTGTTTGGGTTATGGCCTTGCTTCTTCCTTTGTGGGTTGTTGTTTTTTGGGGGAGTTAACTCCGCCTTTTTTCTTTGATGGTATTTATTTTGTTTTTTTAGGGATCTTTTTTCCCCTTCCATAGGCCTTTAGAGGGGCTATCACGCGTGATTTCTCAAGAAAAAAAACTCCCCCCCTTTTTAGAGGCGGACCAATTAACCCTCTTTCGGGGAAATGTTCCTATCCTTCAGCGCGTCAGTTTTTCTCTAGAGGAGGGGGACCTTTTGGCGGTTGTGGGACCGAATGGAGGGGGTAAATCAACCCTTTTAGAGATGCTTTCGAGACCTGTCTGGGATCAACGGGTCCAAGGTTCTTTAGCGCGTCTTGTGGTGCCACCCCAAGGTGTTGCCTATTTGCCTCAGCGTTCTGAAGCACAGCGTGGTTTTCCTTTGCTTGTAAAAGACGTTGTGGCGGCTGGGTTATGGAGTCACTTGGGCATTTTGCGCTCGATCAAGAGCAAGCACCGTGTTCAAATTCAAGAGGCTTTATCAAAGGTGGGGTTGCAAGGCTTTGCATTTGAATCGATTTCTTCCCTTTCCGGAGGGCAATTTCAGCGGGTTTTGTTTGCGCGTATGATGGTGCAAGAAGCCCGTCTTTTGTTGCTGGATGAACCTTTTGCAGGAGTTGATGCCCCAACAGAAAGAGATCTCTTAGCCTTCATTGAAGAATGGAGAATTCAAGGAAAAACCCAAGTTGTTGTGTTGCACGATTTAGCGGTGGTGAGAAATTTTTTCCCAAAAACACTTCTTTTAGCTCGGGATTTTTTTTGTTTTGGCGAAACTTCTCGTGTCTTAACAATGGAAAATCTTCAGCGTTCCTATGAGAGAGCCCAATCTTGGGAGGTGCTTTAGAAATGGCATTTCTTTGGCACCAATGGCAAATTCTTTTTATAGAGCCTTTTACCCAATATGTTTTTTTAAAACGTGCCTTGATTGGATGTTGGGCCCTTTGTGTGGGATGCGGTCCCATTGGAAGTTTTATGGTGTTAAGGCGGATGAGTCTGGTGGGGGATGCGTTATCCCACGGGCTTCTTCCAGGAGTTGCCATTGCTTTTTTACTTTCAGGATTTTCTGTCATAGGACTTTCGATTGGGGGTCTTGTGGCGGGATTAGGGGTTGCTCTTGCTGCCAGTTGGGCTGAAAATAAAACCACCTTGTCAAGAGACAGCACCTTTGCGGCCTTTTTTTTAATTTCGATGGCCTTTGGTATTTTGGTTTTGGCGGTTTTTGGAAATCACTTAGACTTGATGCACGTTCTTTTAGGAACTGTCTTATCCTTGTCAAGGGAAAGTTTGATTTGGATTAGCAGTGTTTCTAGCGTAAGTCTTGTGGTTCTTACCTTGATCTATCGTCCTTTGGTGTTGCGGTCTTTTGACCCTGCTTTTTTTAGGTCCTTAGGGGGAAATCCCACCCGTATCGATTTTATTTTTTTGACCCTTGTGACGGTAAATTTGGTGTCCGCTTTTCAGGCGTTGGGCACCTTGATGGCGCTCGGGTTATTGATTCTTCCTGCAGTGACAGCCCGTATTTTTGCGCGTCAGAT
>CAZGKG010000032.1:0-12326 GCA_964525615.1 uncultured Rickettsiales bacterium
AGGAACCCACGATCCAAGAAAACCTCTCGCAGTTGGCGCCTGCAAGCTATGTGACGCTTCAGGGAAAAAGGAGCATTGGGTCGGGAAAGGAGCGCAGGCTTTATTTTGTCTCAGTCCTCAAACCTCTGGTAGATAATGATGCTGTGGTGCTGCTCAGCAATAAAAACCCCGATGCAACGATGGCTTTGTATAAAAGACGGTGGGAAATCGAGAAGCTTTTTGGCTGCCTCAAATCGAGAGGATTTACGCACATCACCGAACATGAACGGCTTTCAGCACTTTTTTCCATTCTCGCATTTACATTTTTTGGGCGAATCACGTCGGTCTTTGGATCCAAAATATTGTGCCAGTTAAAATCAAAAAGCACCTCCGTCAGGTCTGTTCTCACTTCCGAAAAAACCTCGATTGCCTCCGCTCAGCCTTCCCCTCAGCCCAACCAAAAAACTCAACTTCTGGCTCATTAACTTCTCTCAAACCTTCTAAGAACCTCCGCCTCAAGTGTGATCCACTCTCATTGCCTGTATGTCAAAAACATGTGTCGTTTACAAAGAAAAATGCTATATTTGGTAAGTTTTAGCCAGGAAATACCCAGATTCAAGAGAAAGAAAACCTGATTCGGGAAAGATTTCCAAACGTTTTGATGTTGGCACTGCACGTGTTAGGTGTAGAAGAAAAGTTTATCCTCCGAAAGATCTGCTAAAAAAACCTGCTCTCAAGATTGATATGGAAGCGTGAGAGTTTTTGTACCCTCTTACAAGAGGAGAAAAGACGCTGTTGATATATTTCAGATGTCCATGATTTTTTTAAAAAAGCTTTAGGTCGAGAGGGATTAAAGGGACAATAAAAAAAGAGCCTTCCTAAGTGTCAAAAGGAAAGCTCTCGAAAAAAAGAAACAAGCTTGTGAGAAAAAAATTAACGTTTTGAGAATTGGAAACGTTTGCGTGCCTTTGGACGACCATATTTTTTCCGTTCTACAATACGGGAATCTCGCGTCAAAAAACCTCCTGGTTTCAGTTCAGAACGGAACGCGGGGTCAAAATAAGTCAAGGCCTTACTAATGCCATGGCGTACTGCGCCTGCCTGACCCGATAAGCCACCGCCTTTCACCGTGCACCACACATCGAAATGACCAAGGCGACTAACGGTTGAAAAGGGTTGGTTCACGAGCATCTGGAGGACAGGACGTGCAAAATAAACCTGGCTTTGCCGGCCATTCACAAGGATTTTTCCAGATCCAGAACGAATCCAAACGCGGGCAATAGCATTTTTTCTTTTTCCCGTTGCATAAGAGCGCCCTTCTGTATCCACCTTCCGCTCATACCTAGGGCCAGAAGACACATCAACGGACGAGATAACACTTTTTAAATCTTTTAACTGAATATGACTTTCCACGCGAAAGATCCCTTCTTAACGCTTGTTCTTTGGATTAAGAGCTGCAATATCAAGAATCTGAGGATTTTGGGCCTCATGAGGATGCTCTTTCCCTGCATAAACACGCAAATTCTTCATCTGTGCCCGACCTAAATTGTTTCGCGTAATCATACGCTCCACTGCTTTTTGGATCACCCTTTCAGGGAAACGCCCACCCAGAATATCGCCTACAGACCTTTCCTTGATTCCCCCAGGATAGCCCGTGTGCCAATAAAATTTCCGGTCTTTTAATTTAGAACCCGTTAGTTTGATTTTTTCTGCGTTGACGACAACAACAAAATCACCGCAATCCAAGTGAGGAGAAAAAGTAGGCTTGTGTTTTCCTCGCAAATATATTGCTAAACGACTGGCCATACGTCCTAAATTCAGACCTTCGGCGTCGACAATCCACCATTTTTTTTCGATATCACCAGCTTTTAATGCGTAAGTGCGCATAAACAATTCTTTCAATTACTATGTAGACCTTAATCAAAGATTCCTATTTCTACCCAACAGACCCCCAAAAGTCAACGGTCAATTGTCTCTTGTGTGCCTTTATAAAATGGCGAACTGATGCATTTACAAAAATTTGATCGAGAGGCTTAATAGGAGGCCACCTAAGAAAGACATCCCTTGATTTTTTCAAAGAGGTAAGTTTAGGATGCCTTAATTTGAGGGGTTAGACATGCGCCGTCTTTTTTTCACTTTTGGGCTTCTTTTTACCTTCTGGTCTCTTGGGGTCGAGGCCTTAGATATTGCCCAATTAAAAAAGTTTCGCTCTGCCGTCTGTAGCATTTATGTGAATGCCAATCGCTCTGCCTATGGAGATCCAGTAAGTTGGCAAGGGACCGGTTTTATATGTGATAAAAAACGCGGAATTATCTGCACGAACCATCACGTGGTGGGGCGCGGTGGGGTTGTAGGCACCTATGATATTGAGTTCGTGAATGGACAAAAAGTTGAAGCCCGTCTTTTATACGCCGATCCTTGGCATGATTTTGCTTTTCTTGAAATTGCGACGCCCTCTCTCATTCCTGAAGCTGTCCAAGAGCTCAACACCTTTTCAGAACCTAAACTTGGTGAGTCTATTTTTATCGCGGGAAACAATCAGGTGCAGTCCTTTTCCTTTCAAGAGGGGCGGGTTTCTGTTTTGTACACCAACGGGGGATTTATGCCTGAGCCCTCCTTTGGGTGTTTGGTGAATGCCGTAGGAGGAAGCAGTGGATCACCGGTGGTCAATGATCAGCTAGAAGTTGTAGGGATTAACTTTGCAGGATTCGGGGATGGTCGTTGCCTTGAAATTCGAAGTCGGGTTTTAAAAGAAGCCCTCTCCCATTTGCAACAGGGGCGTCTTCCCCCCCGTCGTCACATTGGAGCAATGGTCTCTCTAACATCTCTTGAACCTCAAATCAAGCTCCTTCAATTTCCACAAGAGGTCGCAAAAAAATACTTAAAGGACTACCCTACAGCTTCTTTCCGCGTTTTAGAAGTGATCGGCACCTTAAGGGGATCTCCAGCGGAGGGAGTATTTGAAATTGGAGATGTGTTAGTTTCTGTTAACGGCAAAATCTTTGGTCCTGATCTGGCAGCTTTTGAGAAGATATTAAATGAAGCACAGGGTGATTTTGTTCAGGTGGGATTTTATCGAGAGGGTCAGTTTTTGGAAAAAAAAGTTCCTTTATATAATCTTCATGATTTTTCCATTAAACGCCTGGTGGTTTTTGGCGGTATGACTTTTTTTGAAGCGGATGATCTGATGCGGTGGCAATATGGTGTTAAGCCTCATCAAGTCATGAGTATGAATGTGCTTCCAGGAAGCTCTTTTGCACCTCTTGTCCAAGAACTAGGGGGTCAATTGTTTTTGATGGAAGAAGAAAGTATTGACGCTTTATTAGGGACTTTGTCTGCTTGGCTCATAAAAAGAGAGTTTTTCTTTTATTTCCGAGTTGCCACCCCCGTCAACTCAGGATACGACCAAATATTTTTTGTCAACCGCTTCAAGAGAAAAGCCTTTATCTCTTATGAAGCGTCTCAGAACTTGCCACCAGAACTTTTAGAATGGTCTTTTAAAGAGAGGGAATGGAAAACGCGTTCCCTGATGTGCGAACTTGTAGCAGGAGGATAGGACGCGTGATTTTGGTACGAAAATTTCTTGTTATTCTTTTGATGATGATTTTTTCAGTAAAAAGCTTTGCGATTACTCCTGAAAAGATTGAGGCTCTAAAAAAGACTGTTGTGACGATTAAAGTGACTTTCAGTCGCGCCTCTTATGAACGTTTAGAACCTCTAGAAGGTGGTGGTTTTATCTGTGATAAAGCGAAAGGATGGATTGTGACCACCCATGATCTTGTGGGACATGGGGGGGTTGTTGCCACTTATGAGCTTACTTTTGCGGGCGGACAAAAACTTCAAGCACGGCTTGTATACGCAGATCCATCAAAAGATTTTGCAATTTTGGAATTTAACCCCAAAGAGCTATTGGTTGATGTAGATGAGTTAAAAGAATTCGCTTCCACAGTTGCTTTGGGAGAAGAAATTTTGATGGTGGGCAAAGAGGGGGAACAAGATATCTTTCAGTTAGGTCATATCTCAGGACGCTATGAAAACGTGTCCGCTTTTCCTCAAGAAGCCTTGCGCATTAGTTTAAATGCAGCAGGGTCTTGCATAGGGGCTCCTATTTTAAACAAAGATAACAAAATCATGGGGCTTGTCATTCAAAGGGATAAAACCTTTGTATCTGCTTTGTGGGGGCTGTTTATTAGGGACGCCCTTGTGGATTTAAAAGCAGGAAAAATCCCTGTACGCCGAGCGATTCCTGCGGTGGCTTTTTCCTATTCTTTAGCAGATGCTGTACGTTATCTGAAATTTCCAGAATCCCAACTGACAGAATTTATGAAAAAGTATCCCGATGCCTTGGCGAAAGGGCTTGTGTTTTTAACAGTGATAGGAAAGGAGTCTCTCTTGCAACCAGGAGATATTCTTTGGACCGTTGAAGGCCAAGAGGTCGGTGCAAGCCTTTACAAATTCGAATCTGTCTTGAATCGTTCTCAAGGAAAAACGGTCACTTTGGGCGTTTTCCGAGAAGGAAAACAGATTGAAGTCCCAGTCCCATTAGAAACTCTTCAGGCTTTTTCTATTCGAGAGATGGTGGTTTGGGGTGGGGGGATTTTTTACGAATCGGATCGGTGGATGGAACGTCTTTACAATATCCCTCCAGGAAGTGTTACGGTTTCCCATGCACTACCGGGCAGTCCTTTTTCTACAGTTTTTTCCCCACCTTATCCGGGAGAAACCCGTTTTCTTAATGTCATTAATAAAATTGATGGACGCCCCATTCAATGCCTTAAGGATTTGATCCAACAGATTTCTCGCTTAAATGACAAAAAGTATATTTCGATTCAATATCAAGATTATAGTTTTTATTTCGTCAGTGGTGGGTATTTAAGTACCAGCCGCAATCCTAAAATTACGGGGGTAAATTTTTTGGCGTCCACAAGCATTCCAGAAGTCCTTTCTTTTATGGAGGATAAGGGAACGTGGGTTTCCAAACCCATTCCTTTGGTGGCTCAAGCCTGTCAAAAACCCATTGCTAGAACTAGAAGGGCTGGTTAATGTCTTTTCTGAAACGGGAAATTGTTCTTGATACAGAAACAACGGGTCTCTCCCCCCAAAAGGGGGACCGTTTGGTGGAAATAGGATGCGTGGAGTTGCAAAATTATGTACCTACGGGTCGTAGTTTTCAGGCATACATCAACCCAGAGCGATCCATGCCAGCAACAGCTTTTGCTGTTCATGGACTGGGAGATGAGTTTTTAAAAAAATTTCCCCCTTTTCGAGAAGTTTTTCAGGAATTTTTAGACTTTATCCAAGATGCGCCTTTGGTGATTCATAATGCTTCTTTTGACATGGGATTTATTCAAGCAGAACTGGAATGGGCAGGACAGCAGAGGTTGTCAAATCCTGTTTATGATACCTTGATGATGGCACGACAAAAATTTCCAGGAGCGCCGGCAAGCCTTGATATGCTTTGTCGTCGCTTTCAAATTGATAACACGCACCGACAAAAACATGGTGCTTTGGTAGACGCCGAAATTCTCGCAAAAGTCTATCTGGAACTTTCAGGAGGGCTTCAACCAGATCTCTCTTTGGAAAAAGACAATAAAACGGCTTTTTCTGAAAACCCTTTAATTTTGGATATTTCCTCAAAAAAACAGCGTCGAGAACCTAGATTTTTTGAGCTTTCTCCAGAAGATCTGGACGCCCATGACAAACTTCTTTCCCGTTTGGGCATAAGTCCCTGGAGTGTTCGATCAGCGGAAGGTTGACTTTCTGACCTTTTGAGGACTTGCTTTTTAGCGATTTTTTTTGAACTGTTGCTTTTAAAGATCATGATTTTCTTGAAAGGACTTAAGGCATGCGTTTGTCTTCTTATTTTTTGCCTACCTTAAGAGAGGCTCCTGCAGGATCCCATATTATATCTCATCAGCTGATGTTGAGGGCAGCTCTTATTGACCAGGTTGCAGCAGGCAGTTATATCTGGCTTCCTCTGGGGGTGCGCGTTTTAAATAAGATCTGTAAAATCGTGCGGGAAGAACAAGAACGAGCCGGAGGTGTAGAGGTGATTACACCGACTGTACAACCTGCCCATCTGTGGAAAAAAAGCGGCCGCTATGACGATTATGGAAAAGAAATGCTTCGTATCCGAGACCGTCATGATGTAGAGCTTCTTTATGGCCCCACAGCGGAAGAGGTGGTGACAGATCTTTTTCAACGACACGTCAAAAGCTATCGGGATCTTCCTCAACGTCTTTTCCAAATTCAATGGAAATTTCGAGATGAAATTCGCCCCCGGTTTGGCGTGATGCGGGCACGGGAATTTATTATGAAGGATCTTTATTCCTTTGATATCAATAAAACTGATGCCCTTAAATCTTACGATGCCATGCTGCAGGCCTATTACCGTACCTTTAATCGCATGAACCTGAAGGCAATTGCAGTAAGGGCTGACACAGGACCTATCGGAGGCGACTTAAGTCATGAATTTCATGTGTTGGCGTCTACGGGTGAAAGTACCGTTTATTATGATGAAAAACTCCAAGGAATTTCGTCCCTTTCTCTGGAACAGCTAGGAAATTATTATGCAGCAGCCGATGAGCAACATAATCCGGATCAATGCCCCCTTTCACAAGATCGCCTGAAGACAGCCTCTGGCATTGAGGTGGGCCACGTCTTTTATTTTGGAACAAAATATTCCATTCCCTTAGAAGCTTTTGTAACGGATCAACAGGGACGGAAAACTCCTGTTGAGATGGGATCTTACGGGATCGGTTTATCTCGTTTGGTAGCAGCCCTCATAGAGATTTATCATGATGATCGGGGAATTTTTTGGCCAGAATCCGTTTCTCCCTTCGATGTGGGGCTTTTAAATTTGAAGGTAAAAGACATTAACTGTCAAGAACGTGCCGATGACATATATCACCTTCTTCAAGAAGCAAAAGTGGATGTGTTGTACGATGATCGTAACGAAACCCCCGGTGTCAAATTTGCAGACATGGATTTGATTGGCCTGCCCTATCAATGGATCATTGGTCCTAAGAGCCTAGCTTCTGACACGATAGAGGTGAAGCAACGATCCTCTGGTCGAACAATTTCCATTAGCTTCAATCAAGCGCTTGATTTAGCCTTCTCCCGAAGCCTCAAAAACCTTTTTGAAGAAAGATAAAAAATGTTAAAAAAAATGTTGGTTCTTTTGAAAAAAAACCTTCCTTTTCAATTAGTTTTAGCAATTGTGCTGGCCTTAATTCTTGAGCCTTGGATGGAGGTTAAGACCCTATCCTTTTTCTATACCCTCAGCTGCGCCTTCAAAGATTTGCTTATGATGGTCATCCCCTTTGTAGTTTTTGGCTATCTCATGTCTTCTTTAGTATCCTTTGATAAACGCGCCTTAGGCATGATTTTTGGTGTTTTAGGACTTGTGACTCTTTCCAATGCCCTTTGTGTCTTTGTGGCCTATGGACTGGGGGCCACTTTTCTTCCCTGGCTTTCCTTTCAGCCCTTTCAAATAGCAGAAACCACAAATGACGGTGTGAGTACTTTGTGGACAATTCCCTGGACCTCTCCCTTGACACCAGGAATTGCAATGGGTCTTGCTTTATTTTTGGGAGTGGGGGTAATCTTTACTCATTTTACTCCCCTCAAGAAACTAGCACGGCGTGTCAGGGATGACTCTACAAAAATTTTGAAAAAAGTTTTTATTCCCCTTCTTCCTTTTTATGTCTTTGGATTTATGCTGCGATTACAACACGAAGGCACCTTTGAATTATTGGTCAAAGGATATGGGCAAGTTTTTCTATTAACCCTCCTGATCATGATCCTTTATGTACTTTTTTGGTATGGCGTTGCGGCCCAATTTCGGTGGAAACATTTTAAAAATATGCTTCTTTGTATGTTTCCTGCAGGGATTACGGCCTTTACCACAATGTCGAGTGCTGCGACTTTACCGGTGACCCTAGAAGGCACAGAAAAAATGCTTAAAGGAAGGACCTATGCCGACTTTGTGATTCCCCTTACAGCGAACAACCATACGGTAGGAGACGGCTTAAGCATTGCCCTTTCGGTGCTTTCTTTAATGTGGATGTCTCAAAACACCTTGCCCACTTTTGAGTCCTATACTCTTTTTACCCTTTGTTATTGCATGGCAAGATTTTCAACAGCGGGTGTGCCAGGGGGCGGAATCTTGGTCATGCTTCCTATTATTCAAGAATATATGGGAATGAGTCCTGGACTTTTAAGTTTGCTGACGACCCTTTACGTCTTACAAGACCCCATTATTACCTCAGTGAATGTGCTTGGGAATGGCGTCTTTGCTTTTATGACCGCCTCTCTTTTTCAAAGAAAAAAAGAGGCGACCCTCTCTAAGACTGAGATTTAAAACCCAGGCATTTTAAAATTATCCGGTAATTGAAGACCACCAGTAATTTTAGCCATTTCCTCGGATGTCCGTTTTTCCATTTTTTGACGGGCATCCGTAAAGGCGGCCGCTAGCAAATCTTCGAGAACTTCTTTTTCCTCCCGTGTCAACAAAGAGGGATCAATTTCAATATGATGTACAGTTCCCTTTCCGGAAAGACACAGCTTAACCAGTCCGCCCCCTGACGTTCCTTCCACATCAATATGTTGAAGAGAATCTTGGAAAGCCATCATCTTGGCCTGCATTTCTTGGGCTTGTTGCATCATGTTTTTATAGTTCATTCCAGTGCTCCTTGAAAGTTTTAAATCCTTCACCAGATATCATTGAACCGAATCAATTAAGGTTTTCCCATTTGCTGTTGTGATCGTGCTGATGTCTTTAATGATCTTCTCGCACGTATCAGCCCTAGCATCTGCAAATCTTTAATGATTCAGAATGAAACTATAGGGGACTCAAAAATCAAAAAAAAGCAAGATAGGATCAAGATAGAATTTTTAGAGCTTCAAACACTTCATGAAGGGGCCTTCAAGCACCACCCACAACCGATTGCCCCTATGATCAAGAGAATTCTCATGTCGCTTTTGATCAAAAAGAGATTTCAAAGTTTCAACCCATAGGTCATGAAACAATGAAACAAAACTACTAAAGCTCTCAGCCACAGGACTTCGCGCTTTTTTATAACCTGTTTGCCTTGAACCACCAGTCTGAAAACCTCCCACTAGAAGAACTTGATCAAGAGATCTGGGTCCATATTTTGGCAAGAAAATAATCATCTCAAAAAATAAACAAAAAAATCCTGGGAAAAAGAGACTTGCTAAAAAAGTCAAAAAAAACTACAAAGGATTGTTCTTCTCTTTCGAAAAAAGGATTTTCCCATGAGGGTTGCAAATTCTGTAAAGACCTTAAAAAATAGGCATAAGGCCTGTGTTATGGTACGTCGTCGTGGGCGAATCTATATTATCAATAAGATCAATCCGAGATACAAGGCTCGGCAAGGGTAAGTTTCTGAAAAAAATCTGGGTTCTTTGAAATGGCGCGAATTACAGTTGAAGATTGTGTTAAAAAAACCGATCGTTTCTCTTTGATTATTGCGGCAGCCCAGCGGGTGCGTGAAATTGAGGGTGGGGCACCACTGACTGTTGCTCGTGAAAATGATAAATTCCCGGTGGTGGCACTTCGTGAGATTGCTGAGGGAAAAATTGAACCCCAACGTTTAGAAGATTCTGTTCTGAAGTCTCTGAAGAAACAGCGTGTTCGTGGAGATTTTGAGGAGAACTTTGAAGAGGCCGTTTTAGATGACGATCCCTTGAGTGCTGATGTCTTGGAAGCTAATCTGAGTGATGCTTCTGAAGACGACGAACTGTTCCTGGGGGAAGGCGATGGTGATGTCGATGATACTTACGCTGGTGGCGAAGGCGTTGTTGAATAATTAAAGAAAATTTAAATTTTTTATTTGACTTTTTACAAAACTACTGCCAGAAATAGATCATTATAGATTTCCCTTAAAGTGTTTTATTAAATCTAAAAAAATCTTCATGCTTTAGGGCCCGATCTCCTTCTTTTTCCTTAACCTTAACTTTATGACTTTCTTATGGATTTACGTACTTTAAAATCAAAAACTCCTGCTGAATTGCTTTCGCTTTCCGAGGAACTCAACATTGAGAACCCAAATCTTTTGCGGAAACAAGATATGATGTTTGCTATCTTGAAGAAGCTTTCAGAAAATGGCGTCTCTATTGACGGTGAGGGGGTGGCAGAAATTCTTCAAGACGGTTTTGGATTTCTGCGATCACCGGAATCAAATTATCTGCCTGGACCTGATGATATTTATGTTTCTCCCAGCCAGGTGAGGCGTTTTGGTTTGCGCACGGGCGATACAGTCGGGGGTCAGATTAGTGCTCCACGGGATGGAGAGCGTTATTTTGCTTTGCGAAAAGTGAACACCATCAATGGGGGAGATCCTGAAAAAGTTCGGCATCGGATTAATTTTGATAACCTTGTGCCCTTGTATCCAGAGAAAAAAATTTCCTTAGAAATTCCAGAGCCTACGTCTAAAGATTTGACATTACGTGTGATTGATTTGGTGGCTCCCTTAGGATTTGGTCAGCGGGCTTTGATTGTGGCGCCGCCGCGTACAGGAAAAACTGTGATGTTGCAAAACATTGCCCATGCGATTGCTGAGAATCATCCTGATGCGTACTTGATTGTTTTGCTGATAGATGAACGTCCCGAAGAGGTGACAGATATGGCACGCTCTGTGAAGGGGGAAGTCATTAGCTCAACTTTTGACGAACCTGCAAGTCGTCACGTTCAAGTGGCAGAGATGGTGATTGAAAAGGCAAAGCGTCTTGTGGAACATAAAAAGGATGTCATCATTCTTCTCGATTCTATTACGCGTTTAGCCCGCGCCTATAATACAGTTGTGCCCTCTTCTGGTAAGGTTTTAACAGGAGGCGTGGATGCAAATGCGTTACAAAGACCAAAAAGATTTTTTGGTGCGGCGCGCAATATTGAAGATGGGGGCTCTTTGACGATTATCGCAACGGCTCTAATTGAGACGGGGTCCCGTATGGATGAAGTCATTTTTGAAGAATTCAAAGGAACTGGAAACGCAGAAATTGTCCTTGATCGGAAACTTTCAGATAAACGCACCTTCCCCGCGATGGACATGAACCGTTCGGGCACACGCAAAGAAGAACTTTTGTGTGATCGTGGCACTTTAGGAAAAATGTGGGTTTTGCGCCGTATCTTGTCTCCTATGGGAACGACAGAGGCGATGGATTTTCTTCAGGAAAAGCTTCGGCTCAGCAAAAACAATCACGACTTTTTACCTCAAATTAAAATCGCGCTCTGAATCTGTATTGAAAAATAAGTCTTCAGCATCAGTTAACGTATATCAAACCTTTCTTAGCGTATATTTTCATTAATTTTTTACCGGCATTGATATTTTTTTAATTGGTAATGAGAAAATTTTCCTGTTGTTGAGTCTACTGGATTGTGTGTTAACTCAAGGGAGTTGTGCAAAAGTCCGCAGGCTTGGCACGGGATAAAAAGGCTCCAAGGGGGGGCCTATTAAAACTTATTTAAGAAAGCTCTAATACAGCTTTCAGGACGACACCATCATATTTTATAAACTAATGTCTTAAAGCCTCCCTTTTATTTTTTTGTAATAAAACGTTAGAATTGTTGATTGGAACTCAATTTTGACTTGGGTTATGATGGTGTTATATGAAGCAATAGGATAACGTAGGGATGCTGTCTCACCCGGGATTTTTTGCCCCCCTTCAAGGAACAGTAAAAAGGGAAGGAAGCTGTTCAGGCCTGGGCGTTCATACAGGAAAACAGATTCAGTTAAAAATTTTTCCCGCTCGTGCTGGGGAAGGTATTTCTTTCATCCGCCAAGATGCTCCTGATTTTCCTATTTCTGCCTCCTGGAAATCCGTTGTAGATACCCGTTTTTCTACCACCATCGGGAATGCTGAAGGGGTCACTGTTTCTACAGTGGAACATCTGATGGCCGCCTTCTGGGCCTTGGGGATTGATAATGCCCGAATTGAACTGGATGGACCTGAAGTTCCAATTTTAGATGGAAGTTCGGCCCCTTGGGTCTCCCTTCTCACTTTTTTAGGGGTGAAGCGTTATCATTCTTTATCCTCGATTATCCAGGTTTTAAAAACCCTTCGCCTACAAGAAAATGACAGCTGGATTGAGATTGCCCCCAGTACGACCTTTTCTATAGATCTCGTAGCTCCTTTAGGAGAAGGGACAGAGCATCGGTTTTCCTATCGTCTGGGAGACCGCTTTGTGGAAGAGATTGCTAGCGCTCGCACCTTTTCTCTTTATGAGAATGTGCAAAAAATGCGCGCCATGGGCCTCATCCAAGGAGGCAGTTTAGATAATGCTGTTGTGATTGATCAAGGAGTCGTACTCAATCCCGAAGGATTAC
>CAZGKG010000033.1:0-12069 GCA_964525615.1 uncultured Rickettsiales bacterium
TCAATGGCAGGCCCGGGGGAAGGCGCATGTCGTGGTTGGGTAGAAAGGCCCTCATTTACTTCTTGAGGTGGAATTGCCGAAACAGAACCAATAAATCCATAAACGGCAAGAGTAAAAAACAATTTCTTCATTAACAACTCCTCATGACCAAAAAAACAAAAAATTTAACAAAGTAAGATATTTTTTAAAAAGTTAAGCTAATATTTTCCTTTGGTCAAATATTTTTTTGCCTTTTTAAAAATATTTTTGCCTAATAATCTCTTGGTTTCAAAAAACAAGCCCCTTCATTCACGGATAAAAAAAAGTCTTTTACGAAAAAAATAGATGACTTAAGGGCAAAAAATAACTGTTTCGTAGGTCATGCTTTACATGCACCAGTGAATCCCTTGGCGTTAAGAGGTATCCTCAAGAAATTTGGCAGTTAAGGATGAAGATAAGCTTCTGCTAAAGAGGTATAAAAGGGAATGCCTACAATCATGTTAAGGGGAAAGGTGACCCCCAAGCTTAACCCAAAATAAACCGCAGGATTTGCTTCAGGAATGGCGTAACGCAAAACAGCCGGAACGACAATATAAGAAGCGCTTGCAGACAACACCATTAATAAAGCGCCATCTACCATCGGCACATGAAGGCAGAAAGATAAGCCAAGTGCCATAAAGGCATGAAGAAAGGGGGCGAAAAGCGCATAGGTTAAAAAAACAGGAGATATCTTGAGAGCGCCTTTAAAGTTTTTTGATACCATAAGCCCCATATCCAGCAGAAAAAAGGCGAGCATTCCCTTAAAAAGACTTTCAAAAAAGGGTTGCATCAAAGATTTGCCCGTTCCACCACTGACAAGCCCAATCACTAAAGATCCCAAAAGCATCAGATGCGAACCGTTTGTGAAAGATTCATGAAGAATTTTCCCAATCCCAGAGGAACCCTTTTTTTCTAAAGTCTTTTTTTCAGATCCTTCTAAAAGAGAATGGCGGATCGAATGAGCGAGCAAAACCGATACAATGATCGCAGGAGACTCCATTACAACCATCGCAAGAGCCATATGCCCCCCCGGAGAAAATCCTTTGTTCACTAAAAATTGTGCTGCCGTTACGAAGGTGACCGCGCTGACAGAACCATAGGCGCCTGACACAGCAACCGCATCATAAGATCCGACAAAGTGTTTTAAAAAGCTGTACCCCATCAAGGGAACGATAAAGGCCATCACAACGGCCGCTCCAAGGGTTAAGGCAATACCAAAGTTTACCCCTGACTCCGCAAGAGAACTGCCCCCCTTTAAACCCAAAGCCATCAACAAATAAAGGGACAGAAATTTTCCAACCGCCTCAGGTATCTGAAGATCCGAGCGAACTGCCCCTGCAAAAAGGCCCAAAACGAAAAAAAGAATTGCAGGATCTGTAAAGTTTTGCATCTGATTTTTCTTGGTATCTTTGGAGTTATAAAACTACATTTTTTGCATCTTAACAAATCGCCATTGTTCAGACAATTCTCTTGAGTCTATTTAATAGCTGACATTGTGTCCACAAAAGGTGAAATTCTTTTATGCCTCTTGCGTTTTTAGAAAAAAAAATTATCTTGGAGTGGTAGTTTTTTAGGGAATAGCCCTTTTGAGGGCGTTAAATAAGGAAAATCAAGATGCGGCATCGAGTTGCTGGACGGAAATTAGGACGCAATCAAGGGCAAAGAAGAGCTCTTTTTTCAAGTTTAACAAGCTCTCTTATCATTCATGAGCAAATCAAAACCACGTTACCCAAGGCAAAAGATCTTCGCCCTTTAGTGGAACGTTTGATCACAAAAGCTAAGAAAGGCACTCTTGCCGCGCGTCGTGAAATTATCGCAACTCTTGAGGGGTCTTCTCTTCATCAAAAGCTAATAGATGTTTTAGCCCCACGCTATGCCGATCGTCACGGGGGATATACCCGGATTATTAAAGCCGGATTTCGTCAAGGGGATAACGCTCCTATGGCCATTATCGAATTTGTGGAACGAGATGTGACTGCTAAAGGTACTGTCACTCAAGACAAGGGAAAAGTTTTGATCTCTGAAGAAAATTCTATTCCGGAGAGGGCTTAATTCCCCTTTTGTTTCCTGACCTAATCTACTGAAATGACCCTTGGGCTAGTGGCAAAGCCTTTGGGTTTCTATGTTTGTTTTGCCCCTAAGAGGTGTGAGATCTTGGCGAGGTTCTTGGGGAATGCCCTGCCTCTCTCGGCTCCTTTAGTTTGTAAGTCAATAGTGCTTGCGAAATTCCTTGTTTTGGTACCTTTCATCCCCCCCTTCAATCGGATTTAAGGTTGGGGCTAGGGTGGTGGATGGGACACCTTGACGTTTATTTTTTCTCCTATCTAAAAGCGATATGACCGCCTGGGCATTAGGTGCCTTAGGATTTATCCTATTAAAAAGATATACTTTTTGTCTTTTTGTAATTTTTTGCTTTTATTTTTATTTTTTTATGTCAATAATTTTAGGCAAAATAGGTAAAAATATTCTTCAAGAAAAGCACGATGACATCTTGGTTTTTAAAGATCCTTTCTCGTGAGGAAGAGCGTTTTTTTCTGTGGTCTCCCGTCTGTTTAGGGGGGGGCATTGTGATTTATTTTTCTCTTTCCCGTGAACCCTCTCTGATGTTCCTTGTTGGAATCGCTGGAAGCACTTTTTTTTTAAGTGGGGTGGCTTTGCGATGTGCCTCTTTGGGGGTGCGACGAACCCTTTGGGGGATCGTTCTTTTGGGAGCGGGATTTTCCTTGGGGGCTTATCGCGCTTCCTTGCTTGATCCGCCAATGCTGCATCAGGAGGTTGGGCCTTTTTTTTGGGAGGCCACCATCGCCTCAGTGCAAATTGCAGCGGGTGGGCATCGTGGGCGCACCATTTTGATTTTAAAAGATCTGAGGACGTCTTCATCCCTTTCTCAAAAGCCTTTCCCCAAAAAAGTACGCCTTCCCCTTCAGGGAATGGATTTAAGATGGCATTCAGGGCAGCGTATTGGGGTGAGGGCTGTTTGGATTCCTATTGGGAGTGCGCCTTCTCCTTTGGGTTTTGATCCAAGGCGCCATGCTTTTTTTAAGGGAGTTGGTGCAACCGGATACGCGCTTTCGGAGCCTCAACTGTTGGGACAAATGCCGTTAGGTGGGGTGCAGGAAAGGATCCAAAATATTCGTCAGGGGCTCACCCATTATCTGATCAATTCTCTTTCTGCGCCCTCGGGAAGTTTGGCAGCAGCCCTTGTGACGGGTGAAGCCAGTGCTTTGTCTCCTGACGTGAGAGAGACGTTTGCTGGTGCCGGTATCGCCCATGTTTTAGCAATTTCTGGACTTCATTTGTCTTTGGTGGGGGGAATTGTTTTTTGGTTCCTTTGGAGGAGTCTTTCCCTTTTTCCTTTTCTTGCCTTGCGGTACCCGCTTCATAAGATTGCTGCTTTTTGTGCGATTGGAGCTTCCTTTTTTTATCTGGAGCTTTCAGGCGCGGCACCTCCGGCTCAACGAGCTTTTTTGATGACAGCTCTCATGATGGGGGCTTTTCTTTTAGACCGACGGGTTTTAAGTTTTCGAAATCTGGCTGTGGCGGCTTTGGGCGTTTTAGTCATCTCTCCCGAATCGGTTATGGGGCCTAGTTTTCAATTATCTTTTTCGGCGGTTGTCGCCCTTATGGCAACTTATGAAGTGTGTTGGACGCATTTACAAAAATGGGGAAGCCAGGGGTTTCTTCCTTTCAGGAAAATTGCGCTTTATGGTTGCAATTCTCTTTTATCCAGCTTTGTGGCAACGCTTGCCACCACCCCTTTTACTATCGTTTTTTTTCATCAATTAACCCTTCAGTCTCTTGTAAGTAATTTGATGGTGATTCCGCTGGTAAGTTTTTGTATCATGCCGCTTTTGGTTATTGGATGTTTTTGGTATTTTTTGTCAGGAGAGGGCTTTCTCTTTTCTCTTTTAGCGCTTCCCTTGAGGGGACTTTGGGAAATTGCACAACACATTAACAGTTGGCCAGGAGCCCATCTTAAGGTGCCTGTTGGTCCTTTTTGGGCTTTTCCTCTTTTTCTTGCTGGGGCTTTATGGGCGTGTTTATGGAAATCTTCCCTTCGCTATTTCGGCCTTTTCCCGGCATTTTTGGGATTGGGAGGGCTTTTTATTCCAGACGTGCCAGATCTTTGGATAGATGGGGAGGGAAAACTTTTAGGGTTTTTTGAGGCGCGTGGCCGCGTGTTGTGGGTTTCGTCTCTTCAAAGGGGATCTTTTGCACGATCTCTTTGGATGGAGGCCTCGGCTGCCTCTGAGGTGAGGGTTTTTCCCTCCCAAAAGGAGGAAGGGTGGGGGAAGAGAGGGGAAGGCTTTTTCTGGACCTGTTTTCCTAAAAAATCTTGTGCCTTCCTTGTGAAAGATCTTGTTCCACAGCTTCTTTCAAAAGACTATCCTTTGGTGATCAGTTTGTTACCTTCTCCCCCTGTTCCTCTTAAAAACGGCGTTTTCTTAGGTCTTCAAGAGATCAATCGTCATGGATCCCACGTCATTTGGATGGGGGAAAAAAATCCTTGTCTTTTAAGAATCAAAAAAAATCGTCCCTTACAAAAGGGGCGGCGTTGGAGTTAAGAAAGAAGTCTTTTACTTTTAAAATTAAGGGTGTCCCCAACGTTTTGCCGAAAGAACCCAAGAGGACATGCGCAAGAGGGCGATAATCTCATCAAGTTGCTCGACGTTCTTGACTTCAATATCCATAAAAAAATCCACTGAATCAGAATGGCGACTTCGAATTTTAAGAACCGTGATATTGGCCCCCATCTTGGCAATGAGCGTGGTTAATGCTGCCAGAGAGCCTGGTTGATTCACAAGAGTGAGAGCAAGACATCCAACGTATCTTTCAGTTGTCTGGTTTCTTTTCCAAGAGACGTCTAAAAGATTTTCCGTTGGTATGTCTAACTGTGCCAAATGATTACAATTGCGGGTGTGAATTGTAATGCCTTTGCCGACGGTAATGGCTCCTAAAATGGCATCTCCAGGCAAAGGATGACAGCAGGTTCCATAGAGAATCTCCATTCCTGGAATGGCTCCTTGGATGGGAAGATTATCTTCTTGGGCTTTTCCGAGACTTGAGACAGTGTTCTCTTCCTCAGAGGGGAGGGTTGATAAATGCTTGATCCTTTCGGGAAAAAGTTGACAAAAAAAGTTGCGTGCATTGATCGATCCTTGACCGATTTTCAGTAAAAATTCTTGCTCAGAAACGCATCCAAAGGCTTTTAAATGGGAAAAGATCAGCTCTTGTTTCAGGGGGACGCCTCCTTCTTGAAAAATTGCTTCAAGTCGTTCTCGTCCCTCTTGAATGAAGGTTTCATTTTGTTTTTCCTTGATAAAACGACGAATGCCAGAGCGTGCCTTAACGGTGACGACACAATGTTCCCAACTGGGGGAGGGTGTTTGAAGGGAGGAGTTTAAAATTTCCACCTGATCCCCGTTTTCTACAATCGTTCTTAAGGGAACGAGGCGGCCATTAATTTTTGCCCCAACACAGGTGTTACCAATGCGGGAGTGCACAGCATAGGCAAAATCGATCG
The DNA here is from genome assembly GCA_964525615.1 of uncultured Rickettsiales bacterium. Classification (GTDB taxonomy): domain Bacteria; phylum Pseudomonadota; class Alphaproteobacteria; order Holosporales; family CAZGKG01; genus CAZGKG01. The sequence continues at coordinate 5,543 of CAZGKG010000033.1, forward strand.
CGCTTGCTCCTCGGGGCAAAGTGATGAGATTTCCTTTCGGAGTAAAACAAAAAACTTGATGGGGGAACATCTCAAGTTTGGTATGTTCAAGAAATTCTTCAGGGTTTTCCTCTTGCTCTAAAAGAGCGAGGAGTTCTCGAATCCAGCCATAATGATTCTTTTCCGGTTGAAACCCTTGTTTGTATTGCCAATGGGCTGCCACTCCCAATTCGGCAATTTGGTCCATTTCGTGGGTGCGAATTTGTACTTCAATACGGCGTTGGAGGGGGCCAATTAAGGTGGTGTGAAGGGATTGATAATGGCTGTTGCGGGGAAGGCTAATGTAATCCTTAAAGCGGCCTGGCACGATTGCATAATGACTATGGAGAATCCCCAAGACTTGATAGCAGGTGGGGATTTCATTAACGGAAATGCGAAACGCCACAATGTCCGACAATTGCTCGAAGGATAGATTTTTGCGTTGCATTTTACGCCAGATTGAGTAAGGAGTTTTTTCTCGTCCCACCACTAAGGCTTCTAAATTTTTTTGTTTTAAAAGTTCCTGAAGTTCAGCACAAATCAGCGTCAGGAAATCGGCATCTTGTGTCCGTAAAAATTTGAGGCGCGACAAAAGAGAAAGACGCGCATCCGGATTCAATTCAGAAAAAGCGAGATCTTCCAGCTCTTCTTTGATGGACCGCAATCCAATCCGCTCCGCAAGAGGTGCGTAAATATCAAGCGTCTCCCGCGCAATACGAAGTCTTTTTTCTTCCTTCGGTATGAAGTGCAAGGTGCGCATATTATGTAAGCGGTCTGCAAGTTTGACCAAAAGAACTCGGATATCAGAGGCCATCGCCATCAGTAATTTTCTAAATTGCTCTGCTTGCTTTGCTTTGTCGGAAAGAATTTTGACGTGACTTAATTTTGTGACCCCGTCCACTAAAAAGGCGATATCTTTCCCAAAAAAAGTTGATACTTCGTCGAGGGTGGTGAGGGTGTCTTCGACGGTATCATGTAACAGTCCCGTGACGATACTTGCACTATCCAATTTGAGAGTTGTCAGGATTTCCGCAACAGCGACGGGATGAGTAAAATAGGGGTCTCCCGAATTGCGCTTTTGATTTTCATGGGCTTTCATGGAAAAAGCATAGGCCTGACGGATCAAATCTTCCTTGGCATGGGAGTCGTAAGCCTTAACTTTAGCCAGCAGTTGATCCGCTGAAATCATAAAATTTCTCACCTTCCTATCTCTAGATTTATCTTACCAAAAAGTGAGGTTATGGTCTTGGAAATAATCAGCTGAAAGAATGGTTCGGGAAAAAATGACTCAAAGAATTTTTCTAAAGATGTATCAGGATTTGTCCTTTTCGTCTCTTGAGGCGCTTTCGGAAGATTCTTGACGTCCCTTAAGCCTATGGTACTTTGTGGAAAATAAAGTGGGTAGGGGATGCTCTCGACAATGGGTGCTTATGGACGTCTCTTTTGTTTTTCGTTTTTTTTAAGTGCAGGAGGAGGTCGTCTTTTGGCAGGCAAACCCGTTCCTTGGCAAATGGGGTTACAGGCTCCCTCTACGCCCGTGATGGAACAGATTGTCTCCTTTCATTCTTTAATCACACTGATCATGGGGGTAATCGGCCTTTTCGTTTTAGGAATGTTGGGGTACGTTGTCTGGCGTTTTCGGGCATCGAAACATCCGAGGCCACAAAAATTTTCAGATAACCTGCTACTTGAGGTAGTCTGGACCCTCATTCCATTTGGAATTTTGTTGCTCCTTATGATTCCTTCCCTGAAACTACTTTATTTTATGGATAAAATGGTGGATGCCGATCTTACGGTGAAGGTGACAGGGCATCAGTGGTATTGGACGTATGAGTATCCGGATTATGGTTTTTCTTTTGACAGCCTGATGCTCACCGATCAAGAGCGCAAACCAGGTCAGCCCCGTCTTTTAGCGGTGGATCATCCTTTAATTGTACCTTCTCATACAAATGTGCGGGTCATTTTAACCTCTGCCGATGTGATTCATAGTTGGACAGTGCCCGCGTTTGGCATTAAGAAAGACACCGTGCCTGGGCGTCTGACGGAGACATGGTTTCAGGTCACTCAAGAGGGAACTTTTTATGGCCAGTGTTCTGAATTGTGTGGCGTGAATCATGGATTTATGCCCATTATGGTGGAAGTGATCCCGCGGGATCGGTTTTATCAGTGGATTGAGACGCAAAAGGCAGAAAAAGTTGGAGAGAAATAAGGATGTCTTCTGAATTTTGGAAACCGAAAAGCCAGTCGTCTCCTCTTAAAAAAGAAGAAAAAAACGACTCTGAACTTTCGCTTCATGTCCCAGATGCTCTCTCTAAAGAGGTCCTGAAAACGCCTCATCTCACCTGTCCTCCAGAAGGATGGCGCCGATGGCTTTTATCTACAAATCATAAGGATATTGGGACTCTCTACATTATTTTTTCCATAGTGGGGGGTGTTTTAGGGGCTGTTTTGTCATTGATCATGCGTCTTCAGCTGGCTCATCCTGGGGGAATGATCTTGGGAGGGAATCATCAGCTTTATAATGTGCTGTTAACGGCCAATGGGTTGTTGATGGTCTTTTTTATGGTGATGCCCGCCTTGATTGGAGGATTTGGTAATTGGTTTGTGCCCCTTTTGATTGGAGCGCCCGATATGGCCTTTCCTCGTCTCAATAATGTCAGTTTTTGGTTGCTTCCCGCCTCCTTTATTTTATTGGTCCTTTCAGTTTTTATTGATGGAGGGGCGGGGACAGGATGGACCTTTTATCCTCCCTTAAGTTCAACCCTAGGCCATCCAGGACCTGCGGTAGATTTTTTGTTGCTAAGTTTGCATGTGGCAGGAGCCTCATCTATTTTGGGGGCAATTAATTTTATTACCACAATCTTTAATATGCGCACTCCTGCCATGGGGCTTCGTCAGATGCCTCTTTTTGTTTGGGGGATTTTAGTAACCTCTTTTTTATTGTTGTTATCGATTCCTGTTTTAGCGGGAGGCATTACGATGCTGATTACGGATCGAGGATTTGGCACTACTTTTTTTGAACCAGGAGGAGGGGGGGATCCCGTTCTTTTCCAACACCTTTTTTGGTTTTTTGGCCATCCGGAAGTTTATATTATGATTTTGCCGGCCTTCGGTATTGTCAGCCATATTATATCGACTTTTTCTCGAAAGCCTGTTTTTGGGTATATGGGAATGGTGTATGCCATGGTGTCCATAGGTGTTTTAGGATTCGTGGTTTGGGCCCACCATATGTTTACCGTAGGCTTGGATGTGGATACAAAAGCCTATTTTACCATTGCCACCATGATCATTGCCGTTCCCACAGGTATCAAGGTTTTTAGTTGGATTGCGACCATGTGGGGCGGATCGTTACGCTTTCCCACGCCAATGCTTTTTGCCACCGGATTTGTGTTCGTTTTTACGGTGGGAGGACTGACAGGTGTGATCCTTTCCAATGGCGGTTTAGATATTGCCCTTCATGATACCTATTATGTGGTGGCCCATTTTCATTATGTTCTATCCTTAGGGGCATTATTTGGGATCTTTGGGGGGTTTTACTATTGGATGGGAAAAATGTTTGGTAAACAGTATCCTGAAAAATGGGGCAAACTTCATTTCTGGTGGTTTTTCATAGGGGTCAATTTGTTGTTTTTCCCCATGCATTTTTTGGGACTTGCTGGGATGCCTCGACGGGTTCCCGATTATCCTTCTGGGTATGTGGGATGGAATCAGGTTGCCTCTTTGGGTGCTGTGATTACTTTTGGCTCGATGCTTTTCTTTTTGTATCTTTTGTACTACACGTTGCGTTTTGGGAAAAAAGCGCCTGCAAATCCTTGGGGGGAGGGGGTCTCTACCTATGAATGGACGTTGCCGTCGCCCCCTCCTTACCATACGTTTGAGGAATTTCCACCTTTTCCTCCCTTTCCTTCTTCTGATGTGTCGAAAAAGGAAAAAAAATGATGAAGGTAATGGATGTTTCTACTCTTCCTTCAGAGGCCCTTGCGCGTGATTATTGGGAGCTTCTGAAGCCTCGTGTTATGTCCCTTGTCATTTTTACGGGAGGGATTGTGATGATTTTGTCACCGACTTTGCAGAGGGTGCATCCCTTTCTCTTGTTCGTTGCTCTTTTGTGTTTAGCTGTGGGGGCGGGGGCTGCTGCAGTTTTTAACATGGTGGGAGATGCAGATATTGATGCTCTCATGGATCGTACGCGCGGTCGACCCTTGCCTTCTGGTCGTGTGGAATCGGATAAAGCCCTTGTTTTTGGAATCCTTTTGGCCTTTTTCAGTGTCGGGATTATGGGAATTTCCATTAACATTAAAGCCAGTGCTCTTCTTGCCTTTACCATTTTTTTCTATAGCGTTGTTTATACGTTAGGTCTAAAACGCCGGACACCTCAAAATATCGTGATTGGTGGTGCCTCTGGGGCTCTTCCGCCCCTTATTGGCTGGGTGAGTGCTTCAGGGGATTGTTTAGCGTCTCTTCCGTGGATTCTTTTTCTCATTATTTTTTTGTGGACGCCCCCTCATTTTTGGGCGCTTGCTTTGTATCGGCCAAAGGAATACGCGCAAGCCAATATTCCCATGATGCCTTGTGTGGTCGGAGAGAGACGAACGATCAAACAAATTGGGGTTTATACTGGTCTTTTGCTGATCATTTCTTTTCTTCCTTGGCTGACAGGATCTTTGGGCCTTTTTTATGGCGTCTCGGCTATTGTGTTGGGGGTTTACTTTGCCTCGAGTGTTGGATTGCTTTTTGTGAAAGGGGGAAAAGCCCATGGGGGTATTTTGTTCCGAGATTCGATTGTGTATCTTTTCTTTTTATTCTTAAGTATGGCCATTGATCGAGGGTTGTTTTGAAAGGGCTTGTTGCACGTCGTCTCTTAACTCCGTCAGAACGACACGCTTTTTTTGAATGCCTCAGTCGTCAAAATCCTGATCCTAAAACAGAGCTTTTCTATACAAACCCCTACACGCTTTTAGTTGCGGTGGTTCTTTCGGCTCAGGCGACCGATAAAGGGGTGAACAAAGTGACGCCCTCTTTGTTTGCTTTGGCCGATACTCCGGCTAAAATGGTGGCTTTAGGCGAAGAGGGGGTGAGGGAAAAAATATCTTCCATCGGTCTTTACCCGACAAAAGCGCGTCACATTATTGCCTTAAGCCATAGACTTTTAGAACACTATGGCGGCGAAGTGCCAGGACGTCGAGAGGATTTGGAAACTCTGCCGGGGGTCGGACGAAAAACAGCTAATGTGGTTTTGAATGTGGCTTTTGGCCATGGGACGATCCCTGTGGATACCCATGTTTTTCGTGTTGCCAATCGGACAGGTCTTGCGCAAGGCAATACCCCGTTTGCGGTGGAAAAACAGTTGGAGTTTTATGTTCCTGAAGCCTTTCGACTTGAGGCCCATCATCTTCTCATTTTACATGGCCGTTATGTTTGTCGTGCCCAAAAACCTCTCTGTGCGACATGTACTGTAACCCACCTCTGCCAGTACCCAGAGAAAAGTCTTTTATAGAGGCTTTCTAGCCAAGATTCTAAAATTTCCTTTTGTTCTTCTTGATTTTTTATCTTTTAAAGACAATAAGATATCTAAAGAAAATAAAAAACAGGGAGGTTTTAAAATAATGCGTATATTTTTTGCTTTTTTTATGATGATAGGAACGGCCTTTTGTGGTGGTGATCGAGACATTGAAGTGGGGATCGATTCTTGTTCCACTCATAAAAACCTTCATCTTCTGACTCCTTGTGATGTGATGGATTGTCCCGGGGCTAACTCGATTCTCGATCCCTCACTTGATGGGGAAAAAAGAGATGTTTCAGAAAAGGTCGTCTCTTTTCTAGGTCAGAAAGATGCCCTGCTTTCTTTGCCGTATATTGATGCGACAGCCTACCCAACACCCGATCTCTCAATGTATGTAGAAAAAACAGGTATCTCGGGACTGATTGCCGGTTTTGTCACGAAATGTAATGGGAAGGCCTGTTGGGGAGGCTATGAGAGGATTTATGATTCGAACACCGGACAGCTTCTTGAGGGGGATGCGACCTCCTCCTCTTATCATCGTGAGGCTTTTTTGAAATTTCCTGAGAGTATCATTTCTATTGGTGGGGTTGCTGGTCTTCCCCCTTGCGCGGATCCCTCTTTATCCCCCGAAAAACTTAAAAGCATCTATAGAGGTATCCTTGATAACTATCAGTTGAAAGGGCTTGATTTTGATTTTGAAGGAGCCTTTTTGGCAGATCGTGACTCTCTTTCCCGTCATCTTGAGGGGATTAAGCTGCTCTTAAGGGAAAAACCTGATGTGCGGATTCTTTATACATTACCTGTGGATGGATCCCCGGGGCTTCAAGGATTTAGCTGGGAGGGCGTTGATTTTTTAGAAATGGTGAGAGAAGCTGATTTCTATCCTTTTGCGATTCAATGTATGTTAATGGAGTTTGGGCAATGGGCCAATCCCAATCTTTTTGAAGCCTCACGAATCGCCCTTGAGGGAGCCCATTCCCAGCTTGAAAGAATTTTTGGGGCTTCC
>CAZGKG010000034.1:0-11900 GCA_964525615.1 uncultured Rickettsiales bacterium
TGAATTTAAACTCTGCACTGTGCGCTTTCTTCTTCATCTCATCCGTCCTTTCTTGTCTTCCCTTAGAGATAAATCTCTCCTCTCCCAACTGTTCTAGTTTTCGGGGGGCAGCTTAGACTGCCTTGATCCCTATTGATCATCTCAGAAGAGCCCTTACAGAAGGGCTCTTCCAGCATCTTGAGGCAAAAATCTACCTCTATCGTATTGGAAAGTCACCACGAAATCACCTTCCAGCTGGACACATCAATCAGCACCACCAAGTACCCAAAACCCTGAGGCATCTTGATATACGTGATGTCCCACATCCAAACGTGATTGGGACGCGTAATCTCAAGCCCCCTCAACAGATAGAAAAAGATTGCGCACCCAGCCCAACTTTCTTTTAAAAAATCGTTCTTGATCAATAGGTGGACTCTTTGCATTCCCAAACACCGACTTGTGCTTGTGTGCAAACAGCCTGATCAGTGACTTTCTCAAACAAACGCTCAAATCCAAACAAAGCTTGCGATTTCCAAGCCTGAACCTGACCAGGATCTCCCCTTACGCTTCTGCGCAATCTCCCCAACCGTCATATCCAAACACAACGCTTCCAAATAACTGCTGTGCTTGCGACAAATCATTCTTCTCTCCTTCAAACCGATCTTGAAAAAAAATTCTCATTTAACTACGGGGCCACCTTTTGGGGGCCATTACAAGCTGACAAAAGTCCAAATGCCATGAAAGTCTTTTCCCATGGCTCTTGTTTAAAATCTTTTGGAACCTTAATTCCTACCAAAAAAAGACAAACCCTTTCTTTTTCTCAATTGTTGCGATTGTGCGTCCATTACTTGGATAAAATTAAAACCGCAGATCTTACAGAAGTAACTCTGGCTTTATTTTGTTTGGGATTTGCCCTTCATCCCTGTGTAATAAAAGAAAGGCTCTCCTTCCTTCAGAGGCACTGGTAATAGCCTTATCAATTGCTGAAGTTTAGGTATCGCACCATGAATAAGAAAAACACAATACCTAAACTTATAAAAAGATTAGCGAAAAAATTTTTAATTAAAAAATTAAGCTGATAGGGGTTGAGGTGAAAAAGAACGGAGCTCTCCCAAGAGACGTCTATGCCATAAGATACGATAAGCACCCTTCAAACGGACATCGTTCAACACGCCTGCGTTGGCATCTTGAGGGTTTAAAGAAATCAGGTTAAACATTCCTGGTTGAGTCCCCTTGGTAAGTTTCCGTAGGAGAATGCCATATCCTTCCACATCCGCAATAACAATTTCCTCCCAAAAATATGGAAGATCTTGAGTATCGATGAGAATTCCTGCAACCCAATCACTTGACTTAAATTGGGGTGACATACTGTTATCAGAAACCTTAAAAGAAAAAACATTTTTTTTGTAATAACGTTTCAAACTGTCAACTTCTTGTTGGATTAAAACGTCCTCAGCCATATTTTGATTAGATGCTTCATGAAGTTGGCGTAAGGGGGGAAGACCTTCACCATTTAAAAGCCACTCTTCAGTACAATAAACGCCTTGTCTTTGGAAGATAATCGCTAGAAGGGCTGCTCCTTTTTTTGTTATGCGTGCAACGTCATTCTCCCAGGCTTTGAGGGTGCTTTCACTCAGTCCTGTTTTTTCGCAAAATTCATTTCGTGAAGGGGCACAAAAAGCGCGAATGGCTCGCAAACGACTTCCCGGTGTGCTTAAAAATGGTGTGGATGTCATGTCAAAAAAACCTTCTAGTTTTTTACTATTAGTCGCAGGGCCTTTATAAGATCTTTTTTGGTTTTTTTTTAACTTTGATCTTTATGGATAAAATTTAAAAAAAATTTGCCTTAGAAAAAGTGAACCAGAGAAAATTACGCTTGAATCTCTTAAGGAGATATTTTTTAACAAAACAAATATTGTTGTCAATCAAAAAAGACTTTTATGGGATGATTTTGCATAAGAATGACAAATGGCTAAACCTAAAGCATCTGCTGCGTCTTTTTTCGGAGGGTTTTTTAGCTTAAGAATTTGCTGAACAGCCCAAGCCACCTGGTTTTTATCGGCATGCCCATATCCTAAAAGGTTTTTTTTGATATAATTAGGCGCATACGTGAACACCAGAAGTCCTAAAACTGCAGGCGCGCATAAAACAACACCCCGCGCTGATGCAAGCTTCAAGCTGCTTTCAGGGTTTTTATTGACAAAAGTTTCCTCCACCGCCACCTCTTCAGGACTTTGTTGGTGAATTATTTTTGTTAATTCTTGAAAAAGATACGCTAATCGTTCGGCAAGCGGTAGTTTTTCAGATGTTTTTATCAGTCCCGAATCTTGATAAGAAAGGCGATTTTCTTCTATGAGGATTGTTCCCCATCCTGTACTACGCAATCCAGGATCAAGTCCTAAAACAATCATCTTTTAATGTACCTAGCGTTTCCAGAAGATATGAAGACAAACAATGAGAAGCGTAAAAAATTCAAGTCTTCCAAAAAGCATCCCCAAAATGACAAGCCATTTAAAAGCTGTTGGATAAAGCATCCCCTCAAGAGGAAGCCCCCCGTGGCCTGAGTTAGAAAGTACATTCACACTTAAAGAAAGGCATTCTTTTTCATGAACCCCACACAAAGCGAATCCTAAGGAAATAATTGCAAGACTAAAAAGATAAATAGCAATAAAAGACAAAACAGCTGAGATGACCTGTTCGGGGACATTGCGGTTTGCATAAACAGGTACAAAGACCCCATGGGGATGGAGTAATTGATAGATTTGTGCCCGTAAAACGCGATAGACGATTTGTAGCCTGAAGATTTTGATGCCGCTTGCTGTTGACCCTGTACATCCTCCTAAAATAGTCATGATCACAAACAAAATATTCAAAACAGCAGGCCAGTCACGATGGTTATAAAACCCTGTAGTACTGACGACACTGGAGACCTCAAAAACGCCTTGAGTCAAACTTTCCCAAAAACTTAAAGAGCTCCTCAACCATAAACACAGCACGACAAAAGAAAAGGCCACGCCTAAACAAAGAAAATAAGCTCTGACTTGGGTATCTCGAAAATAAGCTCCGGGGTCTCCTGTAAACATACGCACAAAAAGCAACAGAGGAGAGGCGGAAAGAATCATAAAGAAACTTAAAATCCATCTCAGACCCTGGCATTCAAAATGCGCGATCCCTTCGGAGGAAGTAGACATACCTCCTGTGGAAACTGTTCCCATACTATGGCAAAGAGCGTCGAAAAAAGAAAATCCGCTCCACCATAAAGCGAAACAACATAAGCTCGTTAAAGAAAAATAGACCGCCAACAAAGCGCGTGTCATTTGCGATAATTTGGGCAGGATTTTCTCTGAACGATCTGAAAATTCGGTATAGAAAAGCTGCATTCCCCCAATACGTAAAAAAGGTAAAAGAGTAAGCGCCATCAAAATAATTCCTAAACCTCCTAACCATTGAAGAATACTGCGCCACATCAAAAGACTTTGGGGTGCGTAATCCAATCCTTGGAGAATGGTAAAACCTGTGGTGGTCAGTGCAGAAATTGCTTCAAATAAGCCGTCTGTAAAAGAATCAACCGCTTGAGACAGAAGAAATGGTAAGGCTGCAAAAGAAGAAATCGCAATCCACGCAAAAGCTGTCATGAAAAAAGTTTCCCTGACCCGAAATTCGATTTCATCGTCACAACGATAGGCTAAAACACAAATGCCCCCTGCAAAAGCGGAGATAAAACAAGCCCCTACAAAACTTTGACCACTGGGCTCTTCTCCCCAAAAATCAATAAGAGCGGGAATAATCATAGTTCCCGCTAAAATTAATAATAAAATGCCCACAATAAAAAGTATTGGACGATAGTTTAAGGAAGAAAAAGACATCCGATAGGACCTGTTGACCTGATCTTAAAATATGTACAGACCACCTGCACCCCTTTGAAGATAAAATAAAATATAGGAAAAAATAAAAAGAAACAAAAGTCCCTCTTAATGGTGCGGTCGAGAAGACTCGAACTTCCACGGAGTCGCCTCCACAGCGACCTCAACGCTGCGCGTCTACCAATTCCGCCACGACCGCACAGGTAGAGACTCAGCCATATCAAATCCTTTCATCAGACGCAAGTGGTCTCAAAAACTAAAAAGCTTAAAAATCGGTTCCTGTGACGGTTTTTCCTAAAGGAATTAAGGGCATGAAGGAAGGAGTTTCTATGTCTTCAGATAAACAATATCCTTGATCAGTGTTGAGGATAAGATCTTTTTCTTCACCCATCTCAAGAAGGTCATTTTTTATTTTTTGGCGTAACTGGTAAATATGAGTTTCAAGGGTGCGGGTTTCTATCCCCGGTTGAATCCCCCAAATGGCGCCAAGAAGATCCTGGCGGGAAGCACACATTTGGGGAGCCTTCAGTAAATACAGTAAAATTTCACTTTCTTTCTCTCTTAAAAGAATGCCTTTTGTGCCCTTTCGCTTCAGAAAACGTTGATAAGGATCAAATCTATAGGGGCCAAATTGATAAGGGGCCTGAAGAAGGGCTTTTTCCAAAAAAGAAAGCAACATTAACAAAGAGACAGGCAAATGAAAATCTCGACATTCCTCAGCAGAGCGGACATGAAGCAGTCTATGTCTTTGCCAAAGGGCAACACCCACTTGTCCTTTTTGGAGCGCCTCTTCTAGAAGATCGGGACTTGGAAAAAAAACAAGGCCGTAAAGAAACTGGAGCTGTTCCTTCAGGAGGCTTTCCGTAAGAGGGGAAAGAGTAGACAACCCAAGAATCATTGATCCTCCATGATCATAGGACCCAAGTTTTTCCCTCCTAAGATATGAAGATGAAAGTGAGGCACTTCTTGGCCACCATGAAGTCCTTGATTCACGATAAAACGGGCCCCTTTTTCCAAACTCAAGTAAGATGTGACCTCTTCAATGGCTCGTGAAAACCCCACAATAAGTTCTGGAGGAGCATTTTTATAAAAATCTGTTGCACAGGTATAAGGGCCCTTAGGAATCAGAAGGACATGAACAGGAGCCCTTTTCCCGATGTCTTGAAACGCAAGAGCGAAAGCATTTTCAAAAACTTTTTTACAAGGAATCTCTCCCCTAAGGATACGGGCAAAAACATTTTGCGGATCATAAAAGGTCATTTATTTTTTTCCAAAGGTTGGTTTTTTAAAAATATCCTCCTCCAAAGGAATTCCTTTTTTAATCCCACTGAGACGGACCGTCGTTTCTCTTCCAGTAAGATCATGAACGGTCCATCCTATAAACTCCATAGATCCACTTTCAAAAATAAAGGTGATTTCAGGATGTTCTTCTTCAGTGGTGCTTTCTTTTGTCAGCGTCCAATAAATGAAACCTCCTTCTTCCTTGAGCTCCTTTTCAATTGCTAAATCTCCCAAACGAATTTCAGCCCTCAGCAAGATAAAAAGAGGTGTTGAAGATAAAGGCTCGTTGTGATCGATCTCTTTTGTTTTGTGGTTTGCAACATAAACTCTGCCATCACAAGAGACAATTTCAACTAATTTCGGTGGGTTATAGATAAATTTAATTGATCCAAATCCCTTTGGATTTTTTGAATTGGGTCTTTTTAAAAAAATCCTTCCTGTGGCCTCTCCTTCCGGACCCGTCTCTTGAAACTCTGCTTGCAAGGTATCAATCGATTCAATATGTTCAATGAGTTTTTCCCTAAGAGCTTTGGCCTCTACTGATAGAGGCAGGACGATCGAGACTAAAATCCATCCCAAAAGAGAGGCTTTTTTAAGCATAATTTTTCTCCTGTATTGCATTTGTGAGGATTTCTCTTTTTCCTGAATGATTTGCAGGAGAAACAACACCCTCATTCTCCATCCTTTCAATCATACGCGCTGCGCGATTATAACCAATCTGTAGTTGCCTTTGAACAAAACTGGTTGACGCTTTTTTATGACGCAAAACAACCTCAACCGCTTGACGGTAAAGATCATCCTGACCGCCTTCGACCATATCGCCCCATGCACTTTCTTTTTCGCTTCCTTCAAAGGCGTCAAGCAGATCCATGGCATAGGAGGGATCTCCTTGGGTTTTTAGAAAACCAACCACTTTTTCGACCTCCTGGTCACTGACAAAGGGGCCATGTACACGCACAATGCGGCCACCTGATGCCATGTAAAGCATGTCGCCTTGTCCCAAAAGTTGCTCGGCACCTTGTTCCCCAAGAATGGTTCGACTGTCGATTTTTGAAGTGACTTGAAAACTGATACGGGTGGGGAAATTGGCCTTAATTGTTCCAGTAATAACGTCTACGGACGGTCTTTGGGTGGCCATAATTAAATGAATCCCTGCGGCACGCGCCATCTGAGCCAACCGTTGAACAGCAGATTCGATTTCCTTTCCAGCAACCAACATGAGGTCTGCCATTTCATCCACAATCACCACAATAAAAGGCAAAGACTGAAGTTTCAGGGGTTGCTCTTCAAAGAGGGGTTTTCCTGTATCATCAAAGCCGACTTGGACCGTTCTTTTTAAGGCTTCGCCCTCAGAAAATGCCTCAAGAACCCTCTGATTATATCCTTCAATATTGCGAACACCTAATTGAGACATTGCGCGATATCGGTTTTCCATCTCTCGAACCGTCCATTTCAAAGCAACCACTGCTTTTTTAGGATCTGTGACGACAGGCGTTAGCAAATGGGGAATGCCGTCGTAGACAGAAAGTTCTAACATTTTAGGATCAATCATGATGAAACGACAACGTTCCGGAGGAAGGCGATAGACAAGGGATAAAATCATCGCGTTAATCCCGACGGATTTGCCTGAGCCTGTGGTGCCTGCCACTAAGAGATGGGGCATACGAGAAAGATCCGCAATCACGGGTTTGCCTGAAATGTCTTTTCCCAAAGCAAGCGCTAGCTTTTCGCTCCAGTCCTTTTCCTCAAGAGGCTCTAAAAGTTCTCGAAGAAGAACGCTTTCACGGTTAACGTTCGGCAGTTCGATCCCAATCACATTTCTTCCAGGAACAATGGCCACACGAGCCGAAATAGCACTCATGGAACGAGCGATATCATCTGCTAATCCAATGACCCGAGAGGATTTAAGGCCTGCTGCGGGTTCTAGCTCATAAAGAGTCACGACTGGACCTGGATGGACTGCAACAATTCTTCCTCGGACGCCAAAATCCTCTAATACTTGATGTAAGGCTTTTGCTTGAGCCTCAAGCCACTTCGTATTTAAAGTGACTTTTTCGGAACGCGCTTCAGGAAATTTCAGTAGTCCCAAAGGCGGAAGACTATAATCCTTTGAACATTCCCAAGGAGACGATTTTGAAGGTTTTCGAAGAGCAGCAAGATCTCTTTTTCTTGGTTCATGCGCTTTTTTAGGAGGGGAAAAGGTTTCAAAAGAAGACTCATCCCATCCTTCATCTTCCGTTATCAAAGAAAAGGAATCGTCTGATTTTTCCAAGATCGGAACACTTCTTTCAAGCAAAGCAATGTTCTTTCCCAAGCCCCAGGTTTTTTCTAGAATTTTTTCTCCATAAAAAATGGGTAAGGAAAAGACAGTTTTGATTCCAGAAAGAATTTTCTGGAAGAGGGCCGTTGTCACTCCACAACATTTTAGAAACAAAAGGCCTGAAAGAGTCCACACAAAACTATAGCCCCAAGGATTGCCAATCCAAGGAAATCTCATCAGGAGAAACGCCCCTAAGGCCCCTCCTGCATAGGGAGAAAAAAGCGTCGCACCCAAACACCCACCAGAAACACTGAGAAAAAGTCCGCAAAGTCTTTTGATCAGATTTTTAAAAGACCCCTTCTGGAAAACGGGCCCACCCAGGAGGATCAGCCCTAAGATCCATAAATAACTCACCTTTCCCCACCATTGCATACAAAAATCTGCTGTATAGGCTCCTGAAAATCCCATCCAATTTTGAGGAACTGTCTCAGTTCCCGTATTCCAAGAAACATCCAGGGATTCGTAAGATAAAAAGGCCAACAACAAGAAAAAGGCCCCCCCCAAAAGGGCTGCTATCCCTAATGACACCACGAAAAGACGATAAATTTTTTTTCTAAAAAGAGACGTTCCTATGATCATGATCCCTCAAGTAAATCTACTTCAGGCCTTAAGGGCGCAGGAAGTCCTAAATGGGTATAGGCCTGAGCACTGAGAACTCGGCCGCGGGAGGTTCGCTGGAGGAATCCTTGTTGAATTAAAAAGGGCTCGACAATTTCCTCTAGTGTCTCTCGCTCCTCTGCGAGAGCGGCGGCAAGTGTATCAATCCCAACAGGTCCGCCAAGAAAATGAAGGGCAATATGGGACAGATAGCGTCGATCTAACGCATCAAGGCCGACCTCATCCACATCTAAATGGTCGAGGGCCCGACGCACCAGCGTCATCTCCACACAGGAACTTTTTTCCACAACTGCAAAATCTCTGACGCGCCTGAGTAATCTCAGAGCAATCCGAGGGGTTCCTCGAGAACGCCTTGCTAACTCGAAGGCAGCATCAAGAGGCAAATGGAGATCCATTTTTTTGGCGGCTTGTAAAAGAATTTGCTGAAGCTCTTTTGGTGTATAAAACACAAGGTTCAAAAGGACACCAAAACGATCCCTTAAGGGAGCTGAGAGAAGCCCAGAACGTGTCGTAGCCCCAACAAGAGTAAAAGGTTGCAGATCAATTCTAAGAGATCTCGCAGCAGGGCCTTCACCAATCATGAGATCCAGTTTGAAATCCTCAAGGGCGGGGTAAAGAATTTCCTCAACAGCCGTGTTCAAACGATGAATTTCATCAATAAATAAAACGTCGTGGGCTTTTAGATTGGTCAGAAGGGCGGCTAAATCTCCCGCTCTTGAGATAATTGGTCCTGAGGTCATGCGGAAATTGACCCCCAGCTCTTGAGCAACAATTTGGGCCAATGTCGTTTTCCCCAAGCCTGGAGAGCCAAAAAAAAGTACATGATCGAGGGCTTCGTTCCGTACTTTTGCGGAATCAATAAAAACCCTTAAATTACGCCGAAGAGGTTCTTGCCCTACAAAACTCTCAAGAGAAAGCGGCCTCAAGCTTTTTTCAGAAAAGTCCCCCTCTTGGATCGCGGGTGTCATGAGACGATTTTCCATTATGCGACCTGTTCAGAAGACTTGCTCAAAAGAGAGAGCACCTGACGAATCAGGGTTTCTAAAGAAGGAGAGGTTTCTGACTCTGCAAGAATTTTCTCTAATAAAGGAAGAATCTCCGAACTGCGGTATCCCAAAGAAGTAAGGGCTTGTAAAGACTCTTGAAGCAGGGTGTTTTCTTTGCAAGGCATTCCTAAAGGGGTTGGACGTCCTGCTTTAAGACCGAGTTTTGTAACTTTATCCCGTAGCTCTATCACCAAACGTTCTGCCAACTTACCACCGACACCTTCCGCTCGGATGAGGGATTTTTTGTCTTGAAGTGCCAAGAGATTGAGAAGGGTTTCTTCTCCAAAGGTAGACAAGAGGTTCAATCCCACACGGGCGCCGACCCCTTGGACGCCTAAAAGCAATCGAAACAACTCCTGCTCGCCCCGTGTCAAAAATCCGTATAAGGAAATTGCATCTTCTCTCACAAGAGTTTCAATCCAAAGGGAAAGAGTTTTTTGCCGAGAGGCTTCCTGAAGAACGGATGCGGTTCCCGAAATTAAATAGCCGACCCCCTGCACCTTCAAAACCAGTGTATCACTCCCCACCCAGGTAACTTGGCCTTCTAATTGTGCAATCACGGGGACCTCCCTGATAAGACGGAAAAAATCAAAGTACTGAGACTTGACCTTCTCAAGTAGAAAATTAACATTTTTTTCCCCTTGGAAAAAGACCTTTGATAAGAGAGCTAAGTCGTCTTTTTCAAAATGTTATCGGGGCTGGTCGCACCAAGGGGATGAGACGCCTCAAGGGATCGAACCCAGTTAAAAAGATCTTTTTGGCGTTTTCTTTTAAGACGCTCTGCTTGAATAATGCTTTGAACGTTTTTCACCGTTTGGTCGATCGTTTCATTCACCAAAACATAATCGTATTCAGCCCAGTGATTAATTTCTTGGTAGGCTTTCGCCATACGCTTTTCCACCACTTCTTGAGAATCTTGTCCTCGTGATTTCAAGCGTCTTTCTAATTCCTGAAGAGAGGGAGGCAAAAGAAAGATTCGCACCGTATGCTCAGGGGCTCTTTGGCTGATCGCCCTTCCCCCTTGCCAATCCACATCAAAAAGAAGGTCTTTTCCTTCCTCTAATTGGCCCTGAACCGTCTTTTGAAGGGTGCCATACCAGTTATCCAAAACAGGCGCATATTCCAAAAAAGCCCCCTCCAAAATCCAAAAATGAAAGGTTTCAGGGGAAAGAAAGAAATAATCGACCCCCTCTTTTTCTTCTGGTCGCGGTGGGCGGGTTGTGGCGGACACTGAAAGAGAAAGGCGCGTGTCCTCTTCGAGGACACGGCGACACACGGTTGTTTTACCCGCACCTGATGGAGAAGATAAAATAATTAAAAGGCCATGATTCATGGGAATTTCCTTCATGAGAGTGTTTTTACCTCTTCAATCACAACACCTGGAAAAAATGAACGGGCGGTATCAAGGGCAGGATGATCCTTGATCTGCTCTTCAAGCAATCGTTTTTTTTCTGCGGCTTGTTCCGAAAGGGTTTGGCCTGATTTTTCCGAAAAAGGAACCACAATCACTTGCCATGGTCTTTTGGTGTAATCCCTCAAAAAAGCTTGAAGACGTCTAGGAAAATCTACAGGGGATCCAGGTTTTAAACTGATCTCAAGACGACCCTGTTGAAAAGAAATCAAAACGACATCCTGAGTCAAGTGGGCTTGAAGCAATCCCTCCCGCTGAGAGATAGTAGCGGCGATCAGATCTTGGAAATTATTAAGAGATGCCCCCAGGAGTGGCGGGAGGGAAGAATCTGTTGGGGACAAGGAGAGGGAAGAAGAGAATCTCTGAGGAGGGACAGAAGAGGGCTGTTCTTTTAAGACAGCTCCTTTGAGAAGTTGGTCAGGGGTTGGAAGGGACGTCACATAGGCAAGCCTAACCAATAGCATTTCAAAAGCTCTTTGGGGGAAAGAAGCACGTTCCATCTCTTCTCGACCTTTAAGAAGCATCTGCCAAAGACGTCCCAAAAGGGGAAGCGATGTTTCTTTCGCTTTTTCCTCAAGAAAGTTTTTTTCTTCAGAGCTCATGCCTAAAAGAGGTTCCGTCACTCCTACCAAAAGGCTGGAAATATGATGGACACAAGAGGACAGCTCCTCAAGGACACGCAGTGGATCAATGCCTTCTTGATCAAGAGATTGGGCTGTTTCTAGGGATTTTTTTGCCTCTCCCTTTAAGACGGCTTCAAATAATGTGTGAAAGGCTTTTCGGTCTAACAATCCCAACATCTGTCTTACATCGTGGGCTTGGATAAGGTGAGGTTCTTCAGCGTATTGAGACGCCAAAAGGATGGCCTGATCCAATAAAGAAAGAGAATCTCGTGCCGACCCTCCCCCCGCATGAGCTAGAAGAAAAAGGGCTTCTGGATCTGCTGCAATATTTTCTTTGGTGCAAATTTCTTGAAGATAGGGCACCAAAACAGACGCATCTAAACGTTTTAAATCAAACCTCAAACATCTGGAAACAACAGTGGGGAGCACTTTTTGAATTTCAGTGGTGGCAAAGATAAATTTCACGTGTTCTGGCGGCTCTTCCAAGGTTTTGAGAAGGGCGTTAAAGGCACTTTTAGAAAGCATATGGACCTCATCAATAATGAACACCTTATACTTTCCTAAAACGGGACGATAACGACAGGCTTCTAAAATCTCCCGGATGTCATCAACTCCTGTATGACTTGCCGCATCCATCTCAATAATATCAATGTGTTTTTCTGCTGCAAAAGCCTGACAAGAATCACAAACGCCACAAGGCTCTATTTCTCCTTCTGTCTTTTCAAGATTGGTGCAATTCAGCGCGCAGGCCAAGAGCCG
>CAZGKG010000035.1:0-11606 GCA_964525615.1 uncultured Rickettsiales bacterium
TCCTCTGGTAGAAGTTCCAGCTGATTTTCGCAAGCAATAGATAAAAGCTGCTCTTCAATCAAAGAACGTCTCTCGTCCCGCCGTAAAACAACAAAACGCTCGCGCATTTGTCGGTCATAATCAGCAAAATTTAAGACCTTAAAAGCATCCCCACCTAAAAAGCGATTCGCAAGAGCCTGATCTCCTGCGATCAAATCCAACCCCTCAGGATCAAAACGAACCGGAAGAACCTCTCCATCAAAAAGACATAATAATCTCTTGATCGGCCTTACCCATGTTTGAACGCTATGAGCCCAGCGCATTGCTTTAGGCCAATGAAATGTATGAAGAGCCTTCTGCAACAAAGCTGGCAAGAGCTGTCGTGTTGGAACTTCTTCCTGAGTGACATCTGCCACCCAAAAAGTTCCCTTAGGCGTTTCAAGGGTTTGGCACTGGGCCGGATTTAAACCCACGCTTTGGAAAAAGCCTCTCAGGGCTTCTTCAGGGGCATCAATCCGCGGCCCTTTGCGTTGTTCGGTCACTGGAGGAAGGCTTTGAGGTAAACCCTCCACCCATAAAGTCACACGACGAGGGGTCACGAAGACCTCAATATGGGTCCAAGAAAGATTTGATTCCCTTAAAAGACGTTCTACAAGCGCTTTAAATTGTGTCATGCCATGAATCTGCATCCGGGCTGGAATTTCCTCGATGACAATACCAAAAAGCAACTCAGCCATAGCTTGCCTCCTTGATCGTCCATTCTTCAAAACATCCCCGCGCCAAAGAGCGCACCCGTCCAATGTACTGGGCCCGCTGCGTCACGCTTAAAGCCCCTCTTGCATCCAGTAAATTGAAAAAGTGACTGGCATGAATACAACAATCATAAGCAGGAAGGGGAAGATGGTTTTTTAAAAGCCTTTGGCACTCTTGAAAAGCGCGTTCAAAACTTTGAAAAAGATCAGGAACAAAGGCTTCCTCAAAATTATAATGGGAAAATTCCACCTCAGAAGGATAGAACAAATCTCTATAGGTGACTTTCCCAGAACCGGGAGCCCCATTCCAATCAAGGTCATAGACGTTTTCCACTTCTTGAAGATTCATCACAAAACGCTCAAGACCATACGTCAGCTCAACGCAAACGGGATGACAGGAAATGCCCCCCACTTGCTGAAAATAGGTGAATTGTAAGATCTCCATCCCATCACACCAAACCTCCCAACCTAAACCAGAGGCTCCCAAAGTGGGGCTTTCCCAATCATCTTCCACAAAACGAATATCATGATCCTGCAGTTTCAAGCCCACCGCTTCAAAGCTTTCAAGAGCAAGTTCTTGAGCCTGTGCAGGAGAGGGCTTGAGAACAACTTGAAATTGATGATGTTTTTGAACCCGATTAGGATTTTCCCCATAACGACCATCGCCAGGACGTCGGGAGGGCTGAATAAACGCTGCCTTCCAAGGTTTTGGCCCCAATGCCTTAAGGGTTGTCGCAGGATGAAAGGTCCCCGCCCCCATCTCAAGATCATATGGAGCGATAATGACGCATCCCTGCTTTCCCCAGAATTTTTGCAGAGAAAAAACAACATTTTGGAAAGAAAAAGGATTAGAAAGCACAAGGATTCCTTAAACAAGACTTCGAATTTAAAGATTTCTTTAGAAAAGCTAACCTGTCTCTAAAAGAGGGTCAAGAGGCTGAAGCATTAGGGCTGTTACCAATTACTTGACAGATCTTGAGAGACTTAGCATCTTGGAGGGGATAATCACGATCAAAGGATTAAGTTTACCCTCCATGGAAAACAAGGTCTCCTTCTCAAATGTTCTTTACTTTTTCCTGGCTTTTCTGCTGACCAGCTGTAATAAAAGCACAGAGCCTCAGATAGGACGCCCCATGGGGGAAATTTACCAGAATGCCTTCGAAAAACTAAAGGAGGCAGATTACGATAAAGCGTCAGAAGAATTTGATGAAGTCGAGCGGCAATACCCCTATTCTAGCTGGTCCCCCAAAGCCCAGTTGATGTCTGCCTATTCATCCTATAGAATACAAAACTTTGAGCGCGCAATTGGGACGCTCGACAATTTCATTACTCTTCACCCCCATCATCCAGAAATTGCTTATGCTTATTACTTGCGTGCCTTGTGCTATTACGATGACATCGCAGGTGTGACAAAAGACCCGCGTGTCGCTGAATTAGCTCTTGAAGCCTTAACACAAGTGCTGAATCGTTTTGCCTCAACCCCTTATGGGCGAGACGCTCGTTTCAAGCGGGATTATGTCTTTGGTCACCTTGCGGGACAACAAATGTCTATTGGACGCTTTTATCTTCGCCAAAAAGATTACATCTCAGCGTTTACACGTTTTCAAAACGTCATTAACCTTTATCCGACCTCTCCCCAAACACCCGAAGCTCTTCATCGATTGGTGGAATCTGCTTTGGCTCTTGGCCTCTCAAAGGAAGCTCAAAAGTCAGCATCGGTCTTGGGATTTAATTTTCCTAAAAGCTCTTGGTACAAAGACACATATGCCTTAATCAAGGGTGAGAATGAGGCACTTGGTTCTTAGAAATATCTCGTTTTATGAGGTAACATTTTTCAAAGATTAATCCTCTGGGGGGATCCTTATGACAGACAATAAGGCCTGGGTCAAAAAATACAAATGACGCTTTTTTTTAATCTTTTTCCTTTTTGTGGACTTCTTCTCAGCATTGCCCTTTTGCCTGTTTGGACGCCTCGTTTTTGGCTGAAATATCATGGTTTTGTGTTTTTGGGATGGTCTTTAGCGGTCTTTATTCCAGAATGCGTTTACTGTTCTTCCGCTTGGGAAACAACGGCGCTTAATTTAGTAATGCCTGTCATTTCAGATTTTGTTCCCTTTTTCCTGCTCATTAGCGCTTTGTATATTGTCACCGGAGGTTTAACCATCCATATCGGTCTATATGGAACACCTTTGACAAACACATTATTTCTTTTAGCCTTCAGTTTGATGGCAAGTTGCGTTGGAACGACAGGAGCGGCCATGTTGGGCATTCGTCCTTTTATTGAAATGAATCATCGTCGCACCTACCGCACTCATTCCATCCTATTTTTTATTTTTCTTGTATGTAACGTGGGGGGTTGCTTGTCTGCGGTTGGTGATCCTCCTCTTTTTCTTGGATTCCTTAAGGGCGTCCCTTTTTTCTGGCCCACAAAAACTCTTTTTCCCTCCTTTTTGATCACAGCTGGAGCCCTTCTGACGCTTTATTTTTTTCTAGACGTCTTTTTATGGAAAAAAGAAAAAAAATCCGTTTTAAGAGCCGCCCTTCATCAAAAGCATTTTGTTATGAAAGGAAAAGCTCAGATTTTTCTGATTGGCGCGATCCTTTTATCTCTTGCAGGAACCGCTCGTTTAAATTTAGGAAGCATCAGTCTAGGAGGCCTAGATTTTTATCTCGAAAACACCTTACGCAATAGTGTGTTAGTGATCCTGATAGGCGTCAGTTTTTATCTCAAGCCCCTTTCTTTAAGGGCAAAAGAAAACTGGCATTTAGGGCCATTAAAAGAAATAGGAATTCTCTTTATAGGAATTTTTATCACAGCAGAGCCGGTTTTACAGTTGCTTCAAAAAGGCACAACGGGGCCCCTTGGACCTTTTCTTTCCTTTTGTCTGGGAGATCCCCTTCACCCGCAACCGTTGCCTTATTTTTGGCTGACGGGTCTTTTATCCTCTTTTTTGGACAACGCCCCCACTTACCTTATTTTCTTTACAATGGCAGGAGGAGATCCCTATATCTTAACCACATCTCTTCAACCCATTCTGATCGCCATTTCTTCAGGAGCGGTCTTTATGGGAGCCTTAACATATATTGGCAACGCTCCCAATCTTTTAGTAAAAGCGATTGTAGAAGAGGAATACGATATCCCGATGCCAAGTTTCTTTAGTTATATTTTTTGGAGCAGTCTATGCTTAATCCCTATTTTGTTGATTTTAAGTCTCCAGTTTTAACGATTATAAAAATCTTCTTTTAAGAAAACAGGGAGATGCCCTACTTTAGAAATAGGATAAATTTTTTCATCGACCACAAAAGAAGAACGATCTTCTCCCTCGGTAAACCCCACTATAATATCTGATATCTCAGCATCAACCGATTGTAAAAGACGCACAGCGGCCACCATTGTCTCTCCAGAAGAGATGATATCATCTAAAATAACAACACGCTTTCCACGAAGTTTTTTTGCTTGGTCTGTATTTAAATAAAGCACCTGATCACCGCTTGTAATCGATTTATAAGCGATGGACTGAAAGATGGATTTGGGGGATTTTTTACTGTTAAGAATTACCCAAGGAATGTTTGCTTCTTTTCCGACAAAAGCTCCCAAAATGTTCGCTTTATCGCCTAAAATAACGATAAAATCTAATTTTTGAGGCAAGAATTTGATTAACTCTTCTGCAACAGCAAAAATCGTTTCTGCATCATCTCGAAAATCAATATAAGCCACTTGAAATCTTTCAGAAGCAGTATCAATAATTTCATAATCCTTCTCTAGTTTTTCTGATATCTTCACACGATAAGTATCTGAAACGGCAAAAATCTTGCTTGAATAAAGAATGCAAAAAAACCAAAGTGTTCTACGCATTTTCTCTTTCAATCATTGACGAAAACTCCTCAAAAAAAAATCCTAAACTCTCCTGATCGAGCACTGTTTACTCTGATATTTTTTACTTTTTTAGAAGGAAAGATTTTTTATATCTAAAAAGTATATTAAAATCTCAAAAATAGCGAGAAAAATTTTTGATCCCACATCATATCGAATTGGACAGATCATTTATGAAGTTAAAGAAGAGCGGTGGAGGAATGGTCATCTATTTCTCCTAAAAGAACTTGGCTTATTTTATTGGACAAAAGACGCCCTGAGGGAGACAGCTTCAAGATTTCCCCTTGAAGGGTTAAAAATCCCTCCCCCTCAAGTACAGTTAACGAAGCGTCAGAGATCCATTCTTTCCAAGACTTCCCTGTTAACTGCTGACAAGAAAAAAGATTTAATCCTTCATCCAAGCGTACCCCCATCAAAAACCACTCTGTAAAAACTTCCTTTGCTTCCAGAGGAATTTTTTCCTCAAGACCATGCCCCTTTTCCTCTACAGAACGTAACCAAGATTCAGGAGTTTTGATGTTTTTAAGGGCGTATTTCGTGCTCTTTTCATAAAAACGACCATGGGCTCCAGGCCCAATCCCTATATAATCCTCATATTTCCAATATAAAAGATTATGACGGCACTCCTGCCCTTTCATGGCATAATTCGAGACTTCATAGGCCTTTAATCCCTCTATCTCTAAAATTCTTTCTGTGCTCTCATAAAATTTGACAGCCAAATCTTCTGGAGGATACGAAAGCTCACCGCGTAAAAAGCGATGATAAAAAGAAGTCCCAGGCTCATAAGTCAGCTGATAGCAGGACAGATGTTGGGGAAAAAAGCTTAAAGCTTTTTCTAAACTGTGATGCCAATGGGAAAGACTTTGCTCTGGAAGTGCATAGATCAGATCAAAAGAAAAGCGAGGGAAAAAGGTTTTTGCCCAGGTAATGGCTTGCTGGGCTTGTAATCCTGTATGGGATCTCCCTAAAAAATTAAGCTCTTGATCGTTAAAAGATTGTACACCAAGGGATAAACGATTCACCCCTGCGCGTGCGAAGGCTTCAAATTTTTTTGCCTCTGCAGAAGTCGGGTTGGCCTCTAAGGTCACCTCAATTTCTTCCTTTGGCTGCCAGAGATCATAAATCTTTTTGAGTAATGCCTTCACAAGATCCGGAGGCATCAAAGAGGGGGTGCCTCCCCCCAAAAAGATGCTTTTTAAAAAATGGGAAGATCCTGCCTTTTGGTAAGTCCAAGAAATTTCTTGAAGCAACGCCTTTTCCCACAATTTCAAATCATAAGAATCACGGACATGGCTATTAAAATCACAATAAGGACATTTTGAAAGACAAAAGGGCCAATGGAGATAAAGGCCTATAGGAGATGGGGGATTTATTTTTTTCAAAGGACTCCTTAACGAAAAAAAAACATTTGTTGATGAAAACACTTATAGCGCAATCAATTCCCTGATTCATAGAGGAGGGAATTTTTGTTGGTATCTTGTTGTGATTTTTTTTAAGGAAGGGCCCATAGAGATGATGAAAATTTTACCCCCTGGAGCTTTAGGAAAATCATGATCATTCAAGAGCATAACCCAGATTTTTCTAAACTTCTTTCTTATTATCAAAGGGAAATGGCCTATCTTTTAAGATCAGGTGAGCTTTTTGGTAAAGCTTACCCCTACGTCGCAAAAGGGCTGGACTTTAGCCATAAGGGCTCTTCGGATCCCCATGTCCAGCGTCTTCTGGAATCTTTTTCCTTTCTCACGGCGCGTCTTCAAATGGATATTGATGATGAGGCGTCTTATTTATCTTCCGCCCTTCTGGAAGTTCTTTATCCACAGTTTGTTGCCCCCATCCCTTCTTGCGTCATGACCCAGATGGAAATCATCCCTGATATGCGCAAACAAATGGCTGGAACCTTTATACCTCCTCGCACAGTCCTCACCACTACCTCTGAGACGGGAGAAAGTTATCGGTTTCAAACCACCATGGGAGAATATATTTGGCCCCTTGAGGTCAGTGATATCAGCTATGAACGTGTGAATCAGTACGATCTCCCCCAATCACACCTCATTCAATCTCCTTGGCTTTTAAAACTGAAAGTGCGTTCCCAGCTGAATTCTTTTGACGGATTGAACATTCCCCGTCTTAAATTTCATCTGAATGCTGATCCTTTAACTTCTTTGACACTTTTTCGCTGGCTTAACACCTATGATCCTTATCAGGGAATTCCGATTTTTATTCAGAAAAATCCAAACGCTGCTCCAGAATTTTTATCCCAAGCCCCTCTTGAACGTGTAGGTTTTAAGGAAAATGAAGCGCTTGTTCCCTCCCCTATGCAACTGGCATCTGCTTACCGACTTTTGATGGAATATTTTATTTTCCCACAAAAATTTCTCTTTATCGATGTGCCTTTGGGCCCAAGTGCTCTGAAGGGGATTGAAGGAGATGAATTTTCTTTATTGTTTGCTTTAGGATTAAATGCACAACCGGAAAAATGGCCTCTCTCCCCCAAATGTATGCGTCTAGGATCGATTCCAGCTGTCAATCTTTTCTTTAAAACCGTAGAACCTATCCGTCTTGATCACAAGAAAGAACAGTATCGTCTGGTGCCTGATTATAGACGTGAAGAAGCTTTAGAAATTCACAGTATCCTGAAGGTATCAGGTGCTTTTGATATGGAAACACCTGCTCAAGTGTATGAACCTTATTTTTCCTACAGCTATAAAAGTAAGTTAGAAAAACAGTCAACCTTTTGGTTAAAACAACGAACTCGTTCAAAAAACCCTCAGATTCCTGGAACAGATGTTTATCTTTCCTTTGTTGATAAAAACATGGATCTCACCTCAACGGAAGAAACGACCATTTACGCCCACACTTTGTGCACAAATAGGCGACTTGCCGAAAAAATTCCTGTAAACGCTCGACTAGACATTAATGGTAATTTTACAGGTATTTCCTGCAAAACATTGGATGCGCCGACACGATCTGTCATGCCCACCATGAACGGTGAAACTCAATGGCGCTTGATCAGCCATCTGTCCATTGATCATTTAGGGCTTTGCACGCAGACTCAAAGCATTGAACCCCTCCGGGAAATGCTGCGACTTTACAACGTCACTCAAAGCTCTCTGGCGATTGCTGCAGAGTCGATTAAAAAGCTTAGTTGTCGCCAAACCATTGACCGCATCGGACTTGAAGGATGGCGAGGTTTTGTGCCACTTCTGTCAGTTGCTTTGACCGTGGACGATGTGCGGGCCAACACCCAAGGATTTTTCCTCCTCAGTATGATTTTGCATGAGCTATTCCGACTGACAGCAGGATTTAACACCCTTATTGAAACTCAAATGATCGGAGAATCGCGAGGCAATGTCATTAAAAAATGGCTTCCTGAATCAGGAACGGCCCATCTGATATGAAAAAATCTTTAGCAGAAGAACTTTTTCTCAGGCCTTATAATTTTGAGTTCACCCAAGCGGTCCGACTTCTTCAAAACGCCTGCCCCCAATCGATGCCCTTAGGGACAGGAACAGATCCCCTTAAAGAGGCCATCTCCTTCAAGGCACGTATCTTTCTCTCAGCGCCTCCCAGTGATCTTTACCGCATTAAGGCCCCTTTTCCCCTTTCTTTAGAAGGGCCAGTACATCCAAAAGAAAGCACGTCTCTCAAGACCTCAGGAGGAGACAGTCACTGGTATACCCCCCCTAATCTGCCTCTGCTTTGTTACCAGGGGGTTCAAAATTCCCCTCAAGCCTCTCTCAAAAAGCGATCCCTTTTTGATCAAGGACCCCTTGAGATCTCGGTAAACTTTTTAGGAATCGCAGGTGCCCAAGGGCCACTTCCCATTGTTTATACGGAAATGGTTTTGCAAAGACTAAAGGTCAAAGACCCTGTCTTACGAGATTTTCTTGACCTTTTTAATCATCGTTATATTTCTTTGTCTTATCGAATATCAGAAAAATTAAATCCCACCTTACAAAGAGGAACGCCAGAAGAAACCCCTTTGGGAAAAATTCTCACACGCCTGACGGGAATCGCAACAGATCAAGATATGGCTTTCCCTATCCGGTCCATCCTTTCTTATACGCGATTTTTTTGGAAAAAACCCCACACCCCCAATATCCTGAAACAAATTCTTCAAAACTATTTCGGACAGCACGTTACTATTCAATTATTTCAAGGAGGCTGGATTTCATTAGATGCCTATAAAAAAACGATCCTTGGCAAAAGCACATCTCAAAATAACCTACTTGGTAAAACCGCCGTTGTAGGTTCGCGCGTTTGGTGTCAGGATCAATCTTTTAACGTTTGTTTGACAATTAAAACACCTGAAGAAT
The DNA here is from genome assembly GCA_964525615.1 of uncultured Rickettsiales bacterium. Classification (GTDB taxonomy): domain Bacteria; phylum Pseudomonadota; class Alphaproteobacteria; order Holosporales; family CAZGKG01; genus CAZGKG01. Next base: position 8,922 of record CAZGKG010000035.1, read on the forward strand.
ATCTACAATTTCTTCCTCAAGGACCAGCCCACCTTGAGCTACGGCAATTTTTGAATGCTTATGTCAGCCCTCGATTTTTTGTGAAAATAGCTCTTAAATTGATCCGGAAACCTCCAAGCTGTTTAGCAAATCCCGGCCGAAGATTCCCCTTTATCCTTGGATGGACAAGCTGGCTTCTACGTGATACATCTTTCGAAGATGCCCCCTGGGTGACGGTCCGCTAAGGGAAACAAAAGACCTCCCCTTTTCTTCATCGGCAGGTCGCTTAAGGATTCCTATGATGACGCAAAAAAACCAGCAAAAATGAAAAAATCTCTACAGTTTTGGGGACTTTTGAGTCTCTTTATGGTGGTTGCTTTAAGCGGGGTTGGAATCTATCAATCCCTTCATCGGGAAAAACCCGCCCCTGTTGTTTTGGATCTTTTGCCCTCTAGAAACCCTGTATCTGTCCCTATTGGAGGTCCCTTTCAACTCATAGATCACAAAGGACGTCCTTGTACGGAAAAAAGTTTTCCAGGGAAATATCTGATTGTCTATTTTGGTTATACTTATTGTCCTGATATTTGTCCAATGGCTCTTCAAACCTTAAGTCAGCTGATGGACAAAATCGACCCTCAGGGAAAAAAATTTCAGCCCCTTTTTATTACGGTGGACCCCGAGCGGGATACGGTGGAAAATTTAGCCCTTTATGCGGAAAATTTTCACCCCACCTTTGTCATGCTGACCGGTTCAAAAGAGAAAATTCAGTCAGCCATGAAGGCGTTTCGCGTTTATGCAAGCCGCATCAAAAAAGAAGACACCACAGAAGATCTGATTGACCATTCCTCTGTGGTGGTGGTGATAACCCCTGAAGGGGAATTTATCACCCATTTCCATCACACAACCCCCCTTGAAGAGATGATAGGGGCGGTGAATTTTTACCCTGCAAGTTAGCTGGTGTTGTCGTTAGGAACCCTAGCGGTTGCTTCTTTAACTGTCTAGGTATGTCCTCCACATTGCTATACGATTAGCGTCGACACCTAAGCATTGACCGGTTAGGGATTTATAAGCAGCCTTTTTTGCATTGCCCGCATTTTTTGTTGTGAATTTATCCCCAGTGTCAGCCAGAAGGTTAGAAGCGTTTACAACAGCCAGAATTATACAATCCTCTGCGTTTAGAGTCCCTTTCTTCTTCATCGCATCTAACATCTTACGTACAAAGTCTGTATTACCTTTTGTAATTAAACAGTCACCATATTTCTCTTCGTGACTCGTTGCAAATTTTTTCCCATTATCCTCTCTACAGTGCCCCACGTTCAAGCGGCCATGGCTTTGTCCGTTATATAGGTCTCTGATTTTATCTATCTTAGCGCTCATTTTGTCATTATAACCAGGCCCTATTTTAGTTAACGCATAAGTCGGAAGCGCTCCTACGTAACTAGCAACAGTCTCATAACCGACTCCTGGAGCTGCTCCTCCTCCTGTTGCTGGTGGTGGTGGTGGTGGTGGTGCTCCTCCTCCTCCTCCTCCAATCGCATATCCTTGAGTCGATAATTGGGTGGCCCCTAAAAGAAAAAATAGACAGGAAGTAAGATTTCTCTGAAAGCGTTTCATAGGCAAGATCTCCCTTTAATCATAAATGCATAAATTTCTAAAAAATTGTCGACCATCTATTTCAATCCCTATATTTTGTAAAAAAAATAATCATAAATTGCCTGGAAATTTTAAGATGGGTCCTTTGAACAAAATATGCCTATATGATTAATAATAAGTTGCCGATTTGTTCCAAAATAAAGCGCGATATCTTTCTATCCCTATTTTAACTACAAAAATTCTTAAGATATTGCATTTGACCTGAGAAGAAGCCATGGTTGCCGAGAGTTTTATGAGGGATTTTTACCTCCTCTTCGTCGACGAGGTCCCTTACCTTTTTTGCGGAACTGTGAGGTCATTAGCATGAAAATCGTGAAGGAGGGAATTTTGGTTTTGGGTCGGATCAACAGATTCTCACCTGTTATAAAACTCTAAGATAATCAATCTTCCTGTGGAAAAATCCACGACTTTGATAATCCATTTTTTTTGAGCTAAACTACACCCCAGACTTCAGACCATTTGAGGTCTAAAATAAGCGGGATTCTTCCCTTTCAGTTTCTCTTTTGCTGGTTGTTGTGGATTATAGATTTTGTTGGGTCACTTGCAAGAGTTATCCACAAATCCATAGGCTTTGAATTCTGAGGGTTTGAGAGGATTTACCCCCCTCTAAGCCCCGAACGACCTCATCAGGAGTGTAATAACCCAAACTTTGATGCCAACAGACCCCCGCGCTTGGCGCAGATCCCCAACGATAAATAGGTTGTCTGCCCAACGTCCTTTGCTGTCCATGCTAACGTAGATGCCGGTCCCCTGAACTCTCTTAACCCAAGTGTCGCTTGTCAATTGACTGCCTTGATCCCTATTGATCATCTTAGAAGCGCCCTTCTGCAAGGCCTCTTCCAGCATCTCGAGGCAAAAATCTACCTCTATCGTATTGGAAAGTCACCACGAAATCACCTTCCGGCTATACACATCAATCAGCGCCACCAAGTACCCAAAACCCTGAGGCATCTTGATATAAGGGATGTCCCACATCCAAACGTGATTGGGACGCATAACCTCAAGCCCCCTCAACAGATAGAAAAAGATTGCGCACCCAGCCCAACTTTCTTT
>CAZGKG010000036.1:0-11577 GCA_964525615.1 uncultured Rickettsiales bacterium
AACAAAGAAGAGAAGACTAAGGCTGAGAGGGAAGAGAAGGACAAGGCCGACAAGAGGGATACGAAAGAAGCCGACAAAGGAAAAAATTCGGAAAATTCTAGCGGCAAAAAAAGTTCTGAGGAAGGTGCTCATGGGAATTCTGACGATTCAGAGGATTCCTCCTCAAAGGAAAAAGGATCTTCATGGTGGCGTAAAAAATCCTCTCATCAAGGATCTGACGATTCTCAAAAGGGAAGTAGCAAAGAAAAATCAAAGGGAAGCAAATGGTCCGATTTTAAAAACAAGCTTTCAGGAAAGGAAGAGGTTATTGGAGCAGTCGGAGACAAGGTGAAAGAAAAGGCTGGTGCCTTGGCCAAGTCATCGGAGGTGGTTGAGGCCCTAACAAAAGGGAAAAAAACATTGGGAATGTGCTATACAGCTTGCAACAGAGTGACTTGTAAAGTGGCCCGCATCCGTTCTCTCTGTCAGGCTAAGTGCCCACGACTGGTGATTAGTGAATGTCTTAAGGCGGGAGAATAAAAAAATCTCCTCCTCCCTCCTTCTTTTTCTCTCTTAATCTTTTAGGGAAGAGGAGGGGGGGATGTACAAAAGAAATAGCATTCCGAAGAGGTCAAACGAAACAACAACCCAACAATTGTGCCACTCATACAACTTGCGATTGTGCCTGCAAGAAGGGCTTTAAATCCAAGAGAAATGACTTCATGACGACGACTTGGAACCATCCCGCCAATGCCTCCAATTTGAATTGCAATACTTCCCAAATTCGCAAATCCACATAGAGCATAGATCATGATCAAACTGCTAACAGGGCTTAAGGTACCAGGTGCGAAATGAGATAATCCTATAAAGGCAGCAACTTCATTCAGAATCGTTTTTGTTCCCAAAAGACTACCGGCTGCCACCGTTTCTGAAGAGGGAATTCCCATGAGCCAAGTTACAGGTGCTAGAAGATATCCCATAATAAGCTGTAAGGTGAGGGCCTGGTTTCCCCAATAGGGAAGCGTACCTAAAATTTTGTTCACAAGAGCCACCAAGGCCAAAGCGACCACCAACATAGAAGCAATATTTAACATCAAACGTGTTCCATCAATGGTCCCTTGAGAAATCGCATCCATTGCATTGGAAAATTCATAAGGAAGCACAAGGTCGCCACTCGTTTCTATTGTGGTTTGGGGAATCATAATGCGGGAAATCACAATGGCCGCAGGGACGCTAATGATAGAAGCAGTGAGAATATGCGTAATCGGTTGATGAATTGCGCCTTCTAAAATCGCGCTATAAAGCACGAGAAGACTAATGGAGGTTGTCGCCATTCCTGCGGTCATTACCGTAAAAAGTTCGCTACGAGAAAATTGGGGGAGATAAGGTTTGATCAAAAGAGGCGCTTCCGTTTGACCAAAAAAAATCTTTGCTGCAGCGCAAACACCCAATGCCCCTCCGACACGAAGACTTTTTTGAAAGGCCCAGGAAAAAACTTTAACGATGACTGGGATGATCCTCCAATGAAACAACAACATCGCTAATGCACTGATAATAATGATCATGGGAAGCGCTTGAAACATAAAAATAAAAGAATTTCCCCCGGTCTTAAGAGGAAAGGGAAGGGGAGCGCCTCCTAAATAGCCAAAGACAAAACTAGTGCCCTCAAGCATTGATTCTTTTAAGGCTTCAATGCCTGTACTTACCCACAGAAAAACATCCCGTACAATCGTGACTTTGAGAATCAAAACAGCCAAGGAAAATTGGGTAAAGATACCTAAAAAAGTCGACTTCCAAGATATTTTGGATCGATTCTCGCTTAATAAGAAGGCAAAAAATAAAGACAAGCTTAAAAGGCACTCAACACCCCCTTTTGCCCATGCTTCTTAGGAAGCATGGCGTTTTTATGCACTTATGAATTAAAGGAATTTTTAATCCTCATCTCAAAAAAAAACAAGATGAAGACAAGATTTCTTTCTTCTAGAGAGTTTCAAGCTCATTTTTTTTACCAAGGTGTCTTTTGGAAATGAGTAAATACATCGCAGGAACAACAAAAAGAGTAAAAAAGGTTCCAACGGACATCCCCCCCACAATCACCCAACCAATTTGGCGACGTAATTCGCTGCCAGGGCCACCACCTAAAGCAAGAGGAAGAGACCCCAAAACCATGGCAAAAGTCGTCATCAAAATCGCTCGAAGACGCTCTTGGCAGGCCTTAATGATCGCCTCAAGAGGTGCAATTCCCTTTTCTTGGAATCCATTTGCAAAGTCGACAATTAAAATACCATGTTTTGTAATAAGTCCCACTAAAGTAATAAATCCAATTTGACTATAAATATTAATGGATCCGGCGGGAATCAACCACAAAGTCAAAATGGCCCCTGTTAAGGCGAGGGGGACGCTAAACATGATAATTAAAGGATCTCTGAAACTTTCAAATTGAGCCGCCATCACAAGAAAAATAAAGGTAACGGCTAAAGCAAAAATCAAATAGACAGTTTGTTGTTCCGTAAGATACCGTTTTAATTCTCCTTTTTCCTTGAGCATGAACCCTGTGGGCAATGCGTTCAGGATCTCTGGCCGTACTTTACGGTATACATCTCCCAATCCATAACCTTTTTGCAAACCTGCCATGATCGATACAGAACGCATACCTGTATGGTGATTAATAGCGGGATTAGAGAATTTTTCCTCTATATTTACCAAATCTTGAAGAGGAATCATCACTTCTTTGTTATTGCGACTTCCTTTGATCATAAGAGACCTCAAATCATCGGGAGATCTTCGGTTCCGTTCTCCCATCCAAACCCGCACAGGGTAAAGTTTTGATTCCTTCTCAAAAGAGGTCGCCCTACGACCCGCAATCAACATATCTAAAGTCGTCGCCAGGTTTTGGATATTAACTCCCGAGGCAGAGGCAATGTCTCTTTTAATGGTGACAATATATTCTTTCCCCTCTGCGGCTAAGTCCCAATCAATATCGACAGAACGAATTCCTGGAAAACGAGCCATCAATTTACGAATGCGACCTGCCGTAGAGACCAACTCTTTAAAACTTTTGTTTGTTTGAATGACAATTTCAAGAGGGCGCTCGGAGGCACCTCCCATGAGAGAACGACTGGGGCAATAGGCAAAAGCTCGAAATCCGGGAATGTCGTTTAACTGTTCTTGTAAAGAGGGGATTAAACTTTGGCAAGACCCTCTTTTTTCCCATGGGACTAACATGCCCCGCTCATAGGTTTCTTCTCCCGCCTGGATGATCAAAAGTCTTTTTTCCATCTGGGGAAGACTTGCAAAAGCTGCGTCAATTTGACGGGCATAACGATCGAGGTAATTAAGGGTTGCACCTACAGGGCTTTGAGCCGTAGCCCTTATTAAGCCTTGATCTTCCCGCGGAGAAAGTTCTGAGGGGACAACACTGGTGCCCATAAAATACCCCATCAGACCTAATCCCACAGCCCCAAGAGCAATCCACCATTTAAAGGACAAAGCCCATCGCAAACTCTTTGCGTAAAGCAAATCCAGACGGTTTAGGAAAAGGGTAATCAGGTTGTTGATTTTCCATAAAATATTCCAAGTGGCGTTTTTCTTAGAAAGCCCAGTTTCTTGGTTATGGGGCGCCAGAAGACGTGAACACATCATGGGCGAGAGCACCAAAGCGACAAAGCCAGACCATAAAACAGCCCCCACCAGGGTCAAAGCAAATTCTGTAAACAGTTTTCCTGTCACCCCTGAGGCTAAAGAAATCGGTGTATAAACAGAAGCTAAGGTCAACGTCATCGCAATCACAGAAAACTGAATTTCACGTGTTCCTAAAATAGCTGCTTTAAAAGGACTGAGCCCTTCTTCGATCTTACGGTAAATGTGTTCAAGCACCACAATAGCGTCATCCACCACAAGACCAATGGCCAATACGATCGCCAAAAGTGTTAAGGTGTTAATGGTGAATCCAAATAAATACACCATAAAAAAAGCCCCCAATAAAGAAATAGGGATCGTCACCAACGGAATAATGGAGGCTTTAAAGGATCTTAAAAAGAAAAAGACGACAAAAATCACCAAAGCAATAGCTTCCCAAATAGAGCGGTACACCTGTTCAATGGATTTTTCGATAAAAGTTGAGCGATCATTGGCTATCTCAACAAACATTCCTCGGGGGAGACTTTCTCGAACTTGCTTCAGTTTTTCCCGTACGACTTTTGCAATTTCAATTGGGTTTGCCCGAGATTGAGCAATGACCCCTAACATAATCGCATCCTCACCGTTATAGAGGACGCGAAACCTTTTACTGTCAGAGCTGAATTTTGCTTCGCCCACATCGGATAATTTCACGACATAGCCATTACGTTCTCCTAAAACAAGATTATTAAAATGATCCGGCTTTGAAAGGGGCGCTTTTGTTACGACCAAAAATTCTCGATCATCGACCCCTAAGCGTCCTGCAGGTTTATTGATATTTTGGCTTTTAAGAGCGTCTGTGACTTCCTGGGCGGTAATATTGTAAGCGGCCATTCTGACAGGGTCTAAAAGAATATGCATTTCATAGGTCGCTCCCCCATAAGTGTCGATAGAAGCAACGCCTTGAACAGCCCCAAAATCACGCTCTAAATACCGTGTCGCATAGTCAAATAGATCAGAGACAGGATATTTTTTCCCGTACAGTGCAAGAGAAACAACAGAATCCGAGTCGGCATCAGCCTTTGTAATTTGAGGATGACTCGCCTCAACGGGCAGTTTATCGGTTCGAGATAATCGATCCCTTACATCAGCGGCGGCTGAGTCAATGGGGCGTGTTGCTAGGAATGAAAGCTTAATTTTACTTTGCTCGGCCATGCTTTCAGAGGTCATGGAATCCAGGCCTTCTAATCCTGCAAGAATTTCCTCAAGAGGACGGGTGATTTGGGTTTCTATGATTTCAGGGCCTGCGCCATCAAACTGAGTGGTTACCGTGATGACAGGAAGTTCTACTTGAGGATATTGACGAACGGAAAGTTGGAAAAAAGACACAACTCCTAAAATAATTACGACAATATTTAAAACCCAAGATAAAACAGGTCGTTGAATAAAGTAATCACTAAAATGTGTTTTCATTTACTACCGAGCCTCCTTCAACCCGTCTTCTAAAAATACTAACGAAACAAACGGGAAATCGAGGATTTAAAAAGAGAAAACCATGATTTTTCTTGAGTTAGCTCACTGATCTTTGCTTCAGGAATTTCACCTTCTTTTTCCTTAACAGCTATCCGCACAGGACTTCCATCCACCACCTTCATTTGTCCCGCGGTAATCACAGCATCTCCTTTTTTAAGACCTTCCTTTACCTGAACAACACCTCCCTCTCGGAGCCCTAGAGTGACTTCTGTAAGGACGGAAATACCATCTATAACGATGTAGACAAAATTAGAATCACCCTCCTTTTCGACAGCTATAAAAGGAATTAAAATAGCCTGGTCCTCTTGCCCTAATTCCAATGTTACACGTGCAAATTGCCCTGGCTTTAATTGACCTTCTGGATTTGCAAGGGAAGAACGCACTTGAATACTATGGGTTACGGGATCTGCTTTTGGATCAATCGCAATAATTTCCGATTCAACAGGAAGATTATCGTCAACTGTGATGTCTACAATATCCCCTTTTTTAAGATTTCTCAAAAAGGAATCGGGAACAGGAAAATCAACATACAAAGATTCTGCGTCCACAAGGGTGAGAATTTCTTGATTCCGCGCAACAGTCGCTCCTTCACTGAAATATTGAAGGCCTACAACACCGTCAAAAGGTGCTTTGATAAGGGTTTGCTCAAGATGGACTTCCGCTACTTTTAACCCGGCCTCTGCCATTTCTACAGAAGCTTCAGCTTTCTCAACAGCAGCTTTTGCGCCAAAATTTCGATCATACAATTGTTTGGCCCTTTTATACTCACTTTTAGAAAGACTTAACTTTGCTTTTTCTTCCTGAACGCGAGCTCGATAGGTGCTGTCATCTAAGGAAAGCAGTAAATCACCCTTATGAACAAATTCTCCTTGCTTAAAATAAACTTTAGAAATTCTTCCTTCAATTTCTGGATAAAGGGCCACCGATTGAGCAGCGATTAAGACTCCGTTTGTATTCACACGGCGACTAATGGGGCCCTCAATGACCGTTTCTGCTTCTACAATTACAGGAGGTTTAAAGGTGTCCTGAGAATCTTTTGAAGTGGGCCAAAAAAACCAAACAAAAAATAGCAAAAGAAACCCGCAAGTAACGGCAGGTAAAATTTTTACGATTTCAGTTTTGGAGCCAGAGTTTCTTAGTTTTTCCCAATTCATTGCGTCTCTCAATTTTATTCCTAAAAACCATCTTAACCAAGGAACACCCCCCCCCCCGATTAATGGTAGGATGATTTCATTTCTAGGACCTTAATAAAACTTAAACTATATTCAATAGAAAATGAATATTTTTTAAAAAATAAAGGAAAATATTCAAAAAATATTATTTCTTCAAAGCTTTCTAAATTCTTTGGGAGTCATTTTGGGGAACACAGGGCGTCAGAATAACCCGATCTTGAAAACGTAAATCAATCTTTTCTAAAAAATTGATACGAATAATTCCTTTCTTTTCAAATGTGATCAGGCGATTCAAGGCGACCTCCTCCCCTTGAGAGGGAAGTTTGATACAACAGTTATTGTCAAGATACAGGTCCCATCGACCACTTCTAAGACGAAGGGCTCCCACAACCCGCCTTGCAAAAAGGGGAGGGATTTTTTGAAGAGTTTCTAAAAGAGTTTCCGTAAATTCTGGAGCTTCCTTTCCCACAACGGTTAATAATCCTTTCGGAAATTCACAGACAGGGCAAAAAATCTTTTTTCCTTCAGTGTCAATTAAAAATTTCCTTCCTTTTTTTTGCCAAAAAGCAATTGGATTGCGTTCTGCAAGACGAATGTAAAAAACATTAGGAAGATGGCGTTCCACAAGACATGAGCGAACCCAAGGCAAGTCTTGAAGACGTTTTTGAATTTCTTGGGGGGAGTGGTCAAAGATAAAATCTCCCCTTTGAATACCAAGGGTTTTTTTTAGAGTTTCAAGAGAGGTCCTGTGACGGCCGTCAACTAAAACCTCCTTAACCTTAAATCCTGAACGCCAGAGAAGCATTTTTCCCAAAGAGGTACCATGCTGAAAAACCCAAGGACCTCCATAAAAAATACTCACAACAGCACTTAACAAGAGGGTGGCCCGTAAAAGCCTGCGTAGGGGAGGGGTGGAAGAACGCGTTACCCGATAAGAAGATGGCCTTACTTTGCGCACAGTGCTTCCTCAAGAATCCATTGAACGACATCTTCATAGCTCCAATTCGCCACAGCAGCAGCAATTTCTGGAACCAATGAAAGAGGAGTCATCCCAGGTTGGCAATTGGTTTCAAGATAATAAAAAGTTCCAAGACCACCTTGTGTCTCATGATACCGAAAATCTGATCGCGTGACCCCTTTGCACTGAAGGGCATCATGGGCTAATTCGGCCAAGTGTAAAACCTCTTCGTAAGCCTGAAGGGGAAGGGGGGCTGGAACAAGATGTTGGGCCAATCCTTTCACATATTTAGCTTCATAAGAGAAGATGGGACCTTCAAATGTGATCTCAACGGCCCCCATCGCGATACCCCCAAAAACAGCCACTTGAATTTCACGACCGGGAATATAACGCTCGACTAAAAGCTCATGACCATAGACCCACTCATTAAAAACCTTTTCTTGCTCTTGAGGAGACGAGACAAAATGCACCCCCATCGTCGAGCCTTCCCCTAGAGGTTTACAGACATGGGGGAAAAAGGTGATCTTTTCAGGATACTCCTTAAGGGCGACAACTCCCCCTTCTGGGCATCGCACCCCGCGTGTCGACAGAATATCCCGAGCAATTCCTTTATGCATTGAAAGTGCAGATCCTAAGACATTTGAAAAGGTATAAGGCCGGTTTAAGAGGGTCAAAACTCCCTGAAGAATCCCATCTTCCACCTCATGACCATGTAAAATATTAAAAATAATTTCAGGCCCCTGTCCATCAAAAGAGCTTTCAATCCCATAAATTAAATCTAAAAGAGATCGGGGGGGGTCAAAAAATTCTCCCCTGTGGCCTAGGTTTTTAAGAGCTTCCATCACACCTTGACCGCTGCTTAAGGAGACTTCCCGTTCTTTTGACCAGCCACCTGCAAGCACGAGAACCTTTTTGGATTTAAAGGGAGGAGAAGGTTTTTTTAAAAGGGATTGAGGCATTCAACAGGCTCCTGATCTGGCCGAGGGTCTCCAAGTCTCATAATTTCCCAACGTAGCACGACCCCTGTATTCGCATAAACCCGTTTGCGCACCTCTTCCCCAAGATCTTCAATATCTCTCGCCAAAGCATTTTGATCATTGATGATAAAATTACAATGCTTTAAAGAGACCACAGCCCCGCCTTTGCGTAATCCTCGGCAACCGGCTTGGTCGATCAAAGCCCAGGCTTTTTGATCATCAGGATTCGCAAAGGTACTTCCTCCCGTGTGTCCTGAGGTTGGTTGGGTTTGGGCGCGTCTTTCAAAAAAATCATCCATACGGGCGCGAATCACACAAGGAGACTCTGATTTTCCCCGCAAACGGGCGCCAAGAAAAATCATATCCTGGGGAAGAGAACAGTGACGATAACCATAGCCCAAATCCGACGGTGTCAGACGATGGAGATTTCCCTTTGGATCTATCACCATTGCATAAACTAAACAATCCTTGATTTCTTGCCCAAAGGCCCCCGCATTCATCCGGAGAGCACCTCCGATTGTTCCTGGAATGGTTGCAAGAAATTCTAGGCCGCCAATCCCTGCCATACAACAATTTTCTGCCACTGTGCGGTCTAAAAGACCAGCACCCACCTCCACCTCAGATCCGTCTACAAAAAAAGTGCGGAAACCTTGAGTTAAGCGAATCACAATGCCCCGGATACCACCATCGCGAATTAAGACATTCGAACCAACACCTAAAAGCGTATAAGGGATATCCTCTGGCCTTTCCTTTAAAAATAAAATGAGTCCCTGAATGCCTGAGGGTTTAAAAACAAGATCTGCAGGTCCTCCCACATGAAACCAATTGGAAGAAGCTAAGGAAGCATCAGTTTGATATTGACCTGCAGAAAAAGGAAATTTTTTAAGGAATTTTTGATGAATCATCATAGGTTTTCTTATAAAAAAATTATCAGATTAAAACAAGAGCACAAAAAAAGAAGACAAACGATTAAAAGGATTTTTTTTAAAATCTTTTTTCAGATAAAAAAACTTCTCTTCATTCAAAAGATTGGAAGTTTCAGATCTTATCTGGAGCTGTTTTTGTATGTATCAAAAGGCAAATATTTTTTTAAAAGAATATATATTATGTCAAATTTAAGGAAGGGGTTCCAAGGAAATGGGTCTCAAAAAATATTTCTTCATCGTTTTTTGCGCCTTCTTTTGCACAAGTTTAAATTTGCAGGCAACAGATGCGACAGAAGATGCTACTTCTTATGCTGATCCTTCCGATTCAGGATCATCTGCTAACAACACTCTAGCTATGACAGGTATTGCAGTAGGTACCGTAGGAACCGGTGTTGCTGTTGGTACGGCAATAAACAAACACAAAAATGCAAAAAAAAACCGTGCTGTCGCGAAAGAGCAAACAGAAGCAATAAAGAATCAAACAAAAGCAACAATTCATAACACAAGCGCACTAGAAAAGCACCAGACTCATCCTCAACACCCGCACCAGCATGGGAATCAGCAGAAAAACAGCATCCTCATAGGTAATCAGAACAGGCAACACGGCGGATAGAAGGAAAACACAACGGTGAACACAACGGTGATCAAAATTTTTTCTGTGGTTTTTGGAATTTTTTTCTTTTCTGATCTTTTAAAGGCAGATGAACCGATTCCTGAAAACCCAACTGACGGAATGGAAGGGTCTAAAACACAACCATGGTTTTCAGAAAAAACAGTTGAAAACGCTGCTATTGGTACTGCTGTCGGAACAGCAGCTGTTGGCTTAGGAGTTGGCGTTCATCAAGGGTGGCAAAATCACAAAAAAAATCGCGATCAATTAGCATCTCAAAAGCCTCACTCAAAAGCTCAAGAATTAAAAGCTGTGAGGAGGGCTGGAATCCTGATTATCACAAGTAGTGAAAAACTTATGAAAGGAGGAAAGCCCATCGATATCGATTCCTTGAGGAATCTATGGATCATGATCAATGGAGTCTGTCTGTTATATACAGCATCAAAAAATATCGGAGAACGGATTGGAGAAGGCATGTATAAAATTTGTAAGCCCAAGTCTTCCTCAGCTTCTCATCCAAAAACTTCTTCACGCTCCTTCGCCAGAAGAGCGTCAGCAAGATTTTAAATTTTAAAATTTAAAAATAGAAAGGATTATCCTCATGAAAAAAGAAAATCTTAAAAAAATCTCTTTAATCGTTTTGTCTTCTTTTTTTTGGAGTATTCCACATCTTGAGGCCGAAGAATACGCAACAGATGACGAATACACAACAGATGAGGATCAATTCACGACAGGAGAAAAGGTGGCTTTAGGTACGACGGCCGCTGTAGGAGCAGGTCTTGCTGGTTTTGGGGCCAAAAAATTATACGACAAAAGGGAAAGAAAGAGGAGTGAAGGGAGTGCCAATGAAAAGCCTGAGTCCAAGGCTCAAAAAAATCCTGAAGCAGGAGCAGCTGGAGAAAATCAGTCTCAAAGAGATCATGGTGCCCAGCATAATTCAGCAAATGGCCGCGCGGATCATCAGCAAGCAGGACATATTCATGCTACAAATCCAGCAGCCGGAGCTCATGGTGCCCATGCTGCCCATGCTGCCCATGCTGAGCAGGTTTCCAAGGTAGCAGGTCATGAAGCAGGACATTCTCGCGAAGAGGCCACACAAACTGACAAGCATCCACAGACTAGAACTAACACTCGTGCTCAGCAGTCTCAGACATCACTTCAGACTGATCTACAAAATAGCAAGATTTTCAGGAAGCAGCAGGAAAAACATCTTCCCGGAAAAAGATAGGAGATATCACAATGAAAACAAAAGAATTATTTTGGATCGTAAATTTATTTTTTCTAATTTTTTTAGGGGGCTGTGCGACAGATCCTTCTGAAAAAAATTTTGGGGATCAGACGTTAGGCCAAAGCAATACAATGTCCAAAAACATTGGAAAAGAAGTCAACAAAAAAGCAATGAATCAGGTTGGCAATAAAATTATAAAGGGGCTTTTTTAAAAACCCATCGTGAATTAGATGACCTCTTAAGCATTTTTAGAAAGGAACAGAGAGATGAAAAAAGAAATCTTGTTTTGATGATGTTTTCTGGATATGCAAAAGCCAATCCTGCAAAACCTGCAAATTCTGGCCATGCAGCAACCGCTGGCCACACAAAAACCTCTCATGAGGAAGATCACAAAAATAAAAAGGGAAAAGGCGCATCAGGACACGACGCTCAAAAAGGTTCAAAACATCACTAAAGGTCAAAAATATTTTTAGAAAGGAATAGAGAGATGAAAAAAGAAATCTTGTTTTCCCTGTTAGGGATGATGATGTTTTCTGGATATGCAAAAGCCAATCCTGCAAAACCTGCAAATTCTGG
>CAZGKG010000037.1:0-11489 GCA_964525615.1 uncultured Rickettsiales bacterium
CGCCGACCGCCCCCTTACAACGGGGCGGTCGGACTCGTTCGTGGTCATGTCTTGTCAGCCGACGTGCCATCGCCGAAGATGGGGGCGGGCCGGGCGATTAGCTCAGCGGTAGAGCGTCTCGTTTACACCGAGAGGGTCGGCGGTTCGAAACCGTCATCGCCCACCAGTCAATTAGGGAATTGTGTGATGGCCGTTAACTTCTTTGCCCTACGGCACAAGGAGGGTCTTTTATGGAAAGATCTTGCCCTTCTGGTGTTTCTTTTAGGAGGACTATTCCTTGTTTTTTTGGGGCGTCGACCCCTTGGGCTCCCCGGTGAAGGACGGTATATAGAAATTCCCCGAGAAATGCTTGTGTCAGGTGATTTCCTGACTCCTACCCTTAACGGTCTTCCTTATTTTGAAAAACCACCTTTATTCTATTGGATAGAGGCTTCTTTTATTCATTGTTTTGGACTTGAAAACAATTTTTTTCTCCGTCTGCCCGTTGCTTTTTTTGCGCTTTTGGGATGTGTGTTTGTTTTTTTATTTGGTCGCACTTTGATTGACCGAAAAACGGGTCTCTGGTCGAGCTTTATTCTAGGGACAAGTCTTTTATACTTTGCTCTTGCCCGCGTTATCATTTTGGATCTGGTCTTTACCGTCTTCATGACAGGAGCCTTGATGGCTTTTTTTATGGCCACTCAAAAACCGGCTCCCCAAGGGCGACGGATCTTCCTTCTTCTTTATGGCTTGCTCATGGGAGCGGGTGTCATGACAAAAGGCCTGATCGGTATCTTCCTGCCTGGCGCAATTATCTTGCTATGGATTTTATGGACACGCCAATGGATTTTTCTAAAATTTGCTTTTCATCCCTTATGTGTTCTTGCCTTTTTGGTATCGGCGTTACCATGGCATGTGGCTGTTTGTCTAAAAAATCCTGAATTTTTCAATTTCTATTTTTTGCGGGAACACGTGATGCGCTACCTCACGCCTATCCACCGTCACGACGCACCTTTTTGGTTCTTTATCCCCATTCTTGTTTTAGGGTTTTTCCCCTGGGTTGCCTTTTTACCAGCAACCTTTCACGCTTTGCACCGAAAAGAGGTTCCACTAGGCGCCCGCCTCACTTCTTTTTTGATGATTTGGGGGGCGTTTGTTTTTATTTTTTTCTCCTTTTCATCTTCAAAATTGATTCCTTATCTTCTTCCAGTGTTTCCTCCCCTTTCACTTTTAGTTGGAGCTTTCCTTTCTTTGGAATCTCCTCGTTTAAAAGGGGCGTTTAAGATTTATGGCGTCATCGCTTTTGTGGCGGGAATCGTTATTTTAGTCTATTTCCCAATTCGAAATTTCTTCTTCCATAAAAACCACAATTTGACCTTTGTGCTTCCTCAAATCATGGTGGCAGTGTTTTTCCTTTGGGCAGGGGTTTGGGGGATTTTCTTTTATTTGAACAAAAATAGAGAAAAAATTTTCTCTACCCTCACCACATCGCTGATTCTTTTTTTGGTCAGTGTCGCTTATCTCGATCCATTTTTTCAGCGAGCCCCTTCCCTTGAGCCTCTGATGAAAAAGATTAAGCCCTATATTAAACCTAATGACCCTGTCATTGCGTGTAGTTTTTTCCCCCACGATGTTCCAGTGTATCTTGAAAGACCCATTCAAGTACTTGATTATGAAGGAGAATTGGCTTTTGGGGCATCAATTACACCGGATCAAAATATTTTGATTAATGAAGAAAAGTTTCAAAAGATCTGGGCGGGGGACCATCGGGTTTTTCTTTTAATGCCCCCTCATGATTTAAAAACAGCTTTTTATCAGAACTATTGGAAAATCCATTCCCCTCACATGAAACTTTATTTTATTGACTCTTTGGGGCCTTATCATCTGTTGACAAATAAACCTTAAGGATACCTTGTGGATTTTTTTCCTTTTTTGCTGATCGGATCAAGTGCTTTACTCAACACGATCGCCCAAATTTCTCTCAAGATGGGCTTGAATCAAATTCCGGACCTTCCTTTTGTTCAGTGGATTCTGCGCTGTGCTCAAAGCTTTTTTATTTTAGGAGGCATTATGAGCTACAGCACAAGCCTTCTTTTATGGCTTTTAGCCTTAACCCGTGTGGAAATGGGATATGGTTTGTCTCTTTTAAGTGTCAGCTATATATTGACGGTTTTAGCGGGGAGTGTTTTGCTTAAAGAACCCCTCAGCGGACTGCGTCTTTTAGGGGTTATCTTGATTTCAGGAGGGATTTACTGTGTCTCACAAAGTGCCACGTCTTAATAAAACCTTTTGGGAAGAGGGAGAATTTATTCCCTTCTCCCGCCCCTCCCTCAGTGAAGAAGCCCTGCAAGAAGTGATGGACTGCCTTAAATCAGGATGGATCACAACGGGCCCCCGGGTTCAGCAATTCGAAAAAGACTTAAGAGATTTTGTGGGTGCGCCTTATGGATTGGCTCTTACTTCGGCCACCGCGGGTCTTTATCTAGCTCTCCAGGCATTAGGAATTGGGGAAGGCGACGAAGTCATTACAACCCCCCTCACCTTTGCTGCCACCGTCAACGTGATCGCTCTCGTGGGCGCGCGACCCGTTTTGGTAGATATTGATCTTGCCACTTATAACATTGATATCACCCAAATTGAAAAAGCCATCACCCCCCGCACAAAAGCCCTGATGCCTGTTCATTTCGCGGGTCTTCCGGTAGACATGGAGGCCATCAATGATCTGGCCCAAAGAAAAGGCCTCAGGGTTATTGAGGATGCAGCCCATGCAATGGGAACCTCTTTTCGGGGTCAACCGATCGGAAGTTTTGGGGATATTCAAGTGTTTAGTTTTCATGCCACAAAAAATATGACCACTGGCGAGGGAGGGGCTCTGGTCACACGAGACCCAGATCTTGCAAAACGTTTAGGAGTTTTAAGATTCCACGGTATTGATCGCCCTGCTTGGGATAGCTAAAATAAAAAGGGCAGTCCCCATTACGATGTTTTAGAACCGGCAATTAAGTTTAATATGATGGATATCCAGGCGTCTTTGGGATTACATCAGCTAAAGCAGCTTCCCCACTTGAATCAACGTCGAAAGATTTTAGCTGACAGGTATCGAGACGCTTTTGAAAAACGTCCCTATTTTGATCTCCCCCCCCAAGCGGATCCGAGAGATACCCACAGCTGGCACCTCTTTTGTCCTTTAGTAAAAGAGCCCCAGATGGGAATGCCTCGAGATTCCCTTTTAGAGGCCTTGAAAGAACTCAACATCGGCACAAGTCTTCATTACCGACCTGTTCATCTGTTTTCCTGTTACCAAAAGCGTTACGGATTCCGCCCCGGTGATTTTCCAAAAGCAGAAGAGGTAGGACAACGGGTGATCAGCTTGCCTTTGTTTCCTGATTTATCATTTCATGATCAAGATCGGGTGATTGGGGCCCTCGATCATATTGCAAACTTTCAAGAGGAGTAAGATATAATGACCACTTCTCCTCTCCCTTCCCTTTCTATTGTGATTCCTGTTTACAATGAAGAAAGCAATTTAGAGTCTCTTTTTGAACGTTTGACCCAAGTACTCGATCAAACAGGTCATCCGTTTGAAATCATTTTTGTCAATGACGGAAGCCGGGATAAAACGGCCCTTTTCCTTGAGAAATTTTTTGAAGCCCGTCCTGCCCAAGTCCGTGTCATAGAGTTCAATGGGAATTATGGCCAACATATGGCAATTATGGCAGGATTTGAAAAGGCGGAAGGAGATTTTGTGATCACAATGGATGCTGATCTTCAAAATCCTCCCGAAGAAATTCCTAAAATTTTAGAACAAATTGCCAAAGGCCATGATTATGTAGGTAGCTATCGTCTGAGTCGTCAGGATAATTGGTTCCGAACCTATGCTTCCCGTTTGGCCAACTCGATGCGGGGATGGGCTACGGGATTTTCCATTAAGGATCATGGATGCATGTTGCGCGCTTATGACCGCCGTATTGTAAAAGCTGTGACAACTTGCTCTGAATCTTCTACTTTGATTCCGGTATTGGCCTACACCTTTTCCGCCAACCCATCGGAAGTGGGCATTCAGCATGTAGCCCGAAAGGGCGATGACTCCAAGTATACCTTTTACAAATTGGTCCGGATGTATTTCGACCTTTTTACGGGGTTTTCCCTATTGCCGCTTCAGCTTTTCACTTTTTTAGGACTCTTCGTCTCAGGAGTGAGTAGTCTTTTGGTTTTTTACATGATCGGACGGCGTCTGATTCTTGGATCAGAAGCGGAAGGCGTGTTCACCCTTTTTGCGATTCTCTTTTTTCTGGTCAGTGTTGTCATTACTGGAATTGGGATTGTGGGAGAATACGTCGGACGCATCTATCAGGCCGTTCAAAACAGACCCCGCTATCTGATACGTCGGATCCTTAAACAGGAAGTTACAATCTCTCCTCCTAAGAAAAAAATATCCGCCCCTCCAAAAGCCCCCCTTTCAAAATCACCCAAAGAGGGCACTGCGCCAAAAACTCTTGAGAGATCTTCTCGATGAATGTGTTTATTTTGGGCGTCAATGGATTTATTGGAAGTAGCCTTTTAGAGGTCTGTCTTCTGAAAAAGGACTGGCATATTGTCGGGATTGATCTTGAGGAGGATAAGATTCGGCCTTTTCTCTCCCATCCCCGATTTCTCTTTCGGCACGGCGATATGTGTCTTGAGACTCAATGGGTGGAGGAACAAATAGCCGCTTGCGATGTGGTGATGCCGCTTGCGGCCATTGCAGACCCTGCCCTTTATGTCAGCGATCCCTTGCGGGTATTTCACCTCGACTTTGAGGCCAATCTTCCTCTCGTGAGAGCCTGTGTACGCCACAAAAAACGCCTTTTATTTCCCTCGACCTCAGAAGTCTATGGCATGTCAACGGACACACCTTTTAAGGAAGATACATCCCCTTTAACCGTGGGCCCCATTTCAAAACAGCGATGGATTTATTCCGCCTCTAAACAATTATTAGACAGGGTAATCTTTGCCCATGGCGAAAAGGACGGCTTAGATTACACAATTTTCAGGCCCTTTAATTGGATTGGCGTTCGACAAGATTCCATTGATCTGGTGGAAGGGGGACGAGGGCGTGTTATTGTGCAAATGTTGGGCAATATTATACGAGGTAAAAATATCCAAATTGTCGATGGGGGCACCCAAAGACGCTGTTTTACCGACATCGAAGACGCTATAGAGGCACTTTTATTGATGCTTGAGAATCCGGAAAAATCCTCTGGCCAAATTTTCAATGTCGGCAATCCTGACAATGATTTCAGTATTGCAGACTTAGGAAAACAATTGCTCTCCATTGTGCAAGAGCACCCCCTCTGCCCGCCCCAAGCTTTGACGGTGCAACTGGAAAATGTCTCTTCCACAGAGCGTTTTGGAAAGGCGTATCAAGATATCCAAGCCCGCGTTCCGTCCATTTCAAAAATAACTGAGACCTTAAACTGGCACCCAAAAACCTGCCTCAAGGAATCCCTCAAAGGAATTTTGATGCTCATTTAAAGAGACTTTTTTATGAAAAAGTTTAAAGAACCCATCATTTTTTAAAAAATCAAATTTTTAATTTTTTTTAAAATAATTTTAAAAAAAAAAAAAAAAAAAAAGAGATGGCAATTTTTACCAATTAGAGATTTTTATTAGGCATTATTTAATTTAAGGAAAGAGAAAAAGTCGGAGGGAGGAAGAGAGCATGAAAACAAGAGCCATAAAAAAATATTGGTTTTTTTTGATTCCTTTTTTTGCCTTTTTTACAGAAAAAGTCTCAAGTAATTCTTATCAATGTATCAGAAAAAGTTGTGTTTTAGTCAGCAAAAAATGTCAACCAGGGGCGTGCCTTTCAGAAGAAATCGTTAACAAACAGATTCAATCTGCAGCTGCTAATCCTTCAGAGGCCTCCCCCCTTCCTCTTTCAAAAAAGTTTTTTTTGACCGAAAAACTTCTCCCGAAAGGTAATCCCGATGGAATGAATTGGAGCAATCCCGGTACAACACCTTCCACCGTTAATTCAAGCGATCTCAGAGGTCCTTTCAGATTTTAAGGCCACAACTTTCCCCCCTCTAGGCGTTTATTGGCAAGCTTATAAGATAAAAGCCTCTTGAACCCCTTTTAAAATAATTTCATGAGCTTTACTTGAAAGCTTTTTTCGACAGGAAAACTGTTCAGGATCAAGAGGAGGATGAAACGTCACAGACACTGCGACGGGACCTAAAGCAAGCATATTGAAAAGATGCTCCACTAAAGAAGAATCTCCATACCAACCATAAACCTTACGAAAAAAACGTCCCATGGGACGCCCACAAAGACTTTTGTACACAAGAGATATTGGCTGAACCGTTAT
Organism: uncultured Rickettsiales bacterium; assembly: GCA_964525615.1. Lineage (GTDB taxonomy): Bacteria > Pseudomonadota > Alphaproteobacteria > Holosporales > CAZGKG01 > CAZGKG01. The sequence continues at coordinate 6,329 of CAZGKG010000037.1, forward strand.
CGATTCTTTCCTGGCTAACTGGAAGAAGCTACTTTTAAAAGGATAAACCGACGTTCCATCGGAAGAAGTCCCCTCAGGGAAAAGAATAAAATTTCTCCTTTCAGAAAAAGCGTTTGTAAAAGCCTCTAATTCATGGGCGGTACGTTGATAATGACGACTCACAAAGACCGCACCTTGTCGATGCGCAAACCAACCAATAAAAGGCCATCGTCTCACTTCAGCTTTTGCGACAAAACTTGCGGGAAGCAAATGCCACAAAATAGGAATATCTAAATAAGAAACATGGTTTGAAACAAAAAAAGCAGGTGCTGACGTTAAATCCCCCGTGACTGTGAGTTGAACTCCCGACGCTTTCACGATCCATCCACAAATATGTTGCCAACGTTTTTTATAATAACGGGGGAAAAGAAAACTTACCCCCTCTAAGATGGGGGCAATCAGGCAAAGGATCACTCCCAAAGAAAAAGCGCGTAAAAAAATGGTAGCCTTAGAAACAAAACGGGGCCCACTATGCTTCAATTTCATGATCCGAAAATCGATTTTTTTGAGTGGAACGCACATTATAATAGTTCGCATAACGACGCGTTAATAAATCTGTTTTGACCACAATACAGACATCTGTCGAATTGAATTCTTTATCAATAAAAACACCATCTCCCACAAAACCACCAATGCGCAAATAACCTTTAACTAAGGGAGGCATTTCCTTAACTGCTTTACGCACATCCACTTCTTCTGGTTTTAAAAGACGCATATCCACATAGTGGCCCTCAAGCGCCCTAGGACAATAAGCCGGTGGTGCCAAATGAGAATAATACAAATAAGAAATAGCATGAGCATATTTTTGAGGATCTACTCCGAAAAAACTTGCACATCCGAAGAAGAATTTAATTTGATGACCCAAGGCATATTCGGCAAGACCTCTCCAAAGAAGGTGCATGGTGGGAAGTCCACGATAAGGAAGGGACACACAAGAACGGGAAAGTTCTAGAATTTCTCCACGACAGTCAAGAAGAGGAGAAATGTCATACTCAAGAGCCGTATAAAAAGAGCCAAAAATTTTTGCCGATTCCCGACGAGCCAAACGATAGCTGCCGACAATTTTTTCAGTTTTTTTATCCCGCACAATCAGATGATCACAAACAGAATCAAAGGGATCAGGAGGAAACTTCTCCGGATCCGCTAAATGAGATCCATATTCCTCTTGGAAAATACGATAGTGAAGCTTTTGAACCTCAAGCAAATCTTCGGGGGTTTTGGCCAAAAAAACCTCTAAGTCTCCAGACGTAATCGAAGGAAGAACAAAAGAGGTTTTTTTTAAAACAGGAAAGTGAGGAACAGACGGACTATTCATGATCCTTTGGATCCTTAGATAAAAGAGGCGTTCCATAAAGTTCTAGCCTGTAATCCACAAGCTGATGACCAAGTCCATCAGAAATTTGACGCAATAATTTTTTAATTTCATCACTCTGAAATTCAATAACAGCGCCCGTTTTAAGATCAATCAAGTGATCATGAGGAATGTCACTGACGGTTTCATAACGCGCCCGCCCATCTCGAAAATCATGTTTTTCTAAAACGCCTGCCTCTTCAAAAAGTCGAAGGGTCCGATAGACCGTTGCAATCCCAATGCGATCATCTAAAGCAACGGCTCTTTGATACACCTGTTCGACATCAGGATGGTCTTCTGCCTCTGATAAAATACGTGCAATAATGCGCCGTTGTTCTGTCATACGGACACCATGTTCAAGGCAGCGCGCTTCAATTCTGGACACAGACATTTAAAATTCAATCCTCACCCATACAGCTTTTTATGGTAACGGAAAAAGCCTCTTTTACTCAAGGAAGAAATGCAATCGGAAAAAATCGTTCTCTAAAGGCACACGCCAGAGGGCTGCTTCTTATCCCGTTCAGTAAATAACGATCTATTGTCATGGATTAATATTAAATGAAGTCCCATCAAATAAGCCCTTCTGAAAAGATCTTTTATTGGGGCAAAGAATATGATTAATTATCCTCATTATCGTATTCCTTGGGGGATAGTTTAGCGGTAGAACTCTCGGCTCTGGACCGGGCAACCATGGTTCGAATCCATGTCCCCCAGCCAATTATCCTTTTTTCCTTAAAAAACAGATGTTTTTTTTTCTTGGGTTAAGCTGATGGCTTGTACTTCTTAAGAATGCGGTGTATAAGAGAAAAGATGGTTAGGCTTAAAAATACTCTCCTCGTTTACATGTTTAAGACTCTGCAATTGGGCAAATCCCATAAAAGTCAGGGGGTTTTCGTTTTTGACCAAGAGGGTTTTGGGAAATGATCCTAGAAAAGCTAAAGCCTATCTGCGTTCGCGCATTTCTTAAAACACGGTGCCTATGAAGGAGGAGATATTATGTCAACGGGTGTTGTAAAATGGTTTAATGCCACAAAGGGGTATGGTTTTATTCAGCCCGATGAAAAAGGAGAGGATGTATTCGTGCATATTACAGCTCTTGAGCGTGCAGGAATTGCTACACTTGCCGAAAATCAAAGGGTTGGTTATGAACTTACCACCAACAAGGGAAAAACCTCTGCTGTCAACTTGAAGCTGCTCTAAAGGCATTCTATAAATTGATAGTTTTAGAAAGCACCCACCAAAGGGTGCTTTTTTTATTGGCTAATTTTATCTGACAAAAAGTTCTGTATCTAATTTTTTTCTTTAAAAAATAGATAAATTTTTAAATACATTTGCTCAATCATTCCCCTTGTGAAAAATCAGTTTTTGCAAAAAAGGCTTTTGATCCCGCCCTTGAAGCTTCTTAAGTTTTGTGGGATAGAGTAAAAGAAGTAAGACCTTTCTACAGAGGCTTTTTTTAATGGAACCTGCTCTTCAAACACTTCAACCCCTTAGTCAACACAATTTTTCAGTAATTGCCCTTTTCACCCAAGCAGATCCGATGGTGAAATTCGTGATGATTTCTTTGGTGATTGCATCCATTGCTTCTTGGGCGATTATTTTTTCAAAACTTATTCGCTTGAAGCAGGTTAAAATTCTTTCCGGTGCCTTTGAAGAAGCCTTTTGGTCAGGAGGATCTTTAGATGCTCTTTACGAACGAACGGGAAATCGTCCCCGTGATCCGATTTCGGCTGTTTTCTGCGCGGCGATGGTGGAATGGAGGCGTTCTTTTCCTAAGGGGCGTTTTTCGTCTGACACACGGGGGTTGGTGCATCAACGTCTTGAACGGGTTATGCAAGTGGCGGTCAGTCGGGAAATGGAAAAGCTGGAAAAACATGTCGGTGTTTTAGCTTCTGTTGGATCCACGGCTCCTTTTATGGGGCTTTTTGGAACCGTCTGGGGCATTATGAATAGTTTTGAATCAATCGCGGTCGCTCAAAACACAAGTTTGACGGTTGTAGCCCCTGCAATTGCAGAAGCTCTCTTTGCAACTGCATTAGGTCTTATGGCGGCGATTCCGACAGTCATTGCTTACAACAAAATTTCAGGAGATTTAAATCTTTATGGAGCCCGTCTTGACGCTTTTGTTCACGAATTTGGCGCCATCATCTCTCGCAAAATGGACGAAGGTCAGAATTAATGGGCGCAAGCATTCCACCATCCCGAAGCCGGGGGCTAAGGTCTCGGCCGCCTATGTCTGAAATTAACGTCACGCCTATGGTGGACGTGATGCTGGTTTTGTTAGTTATTTTTATGATCTCAGCACCTTTGATGAATAGTGGTGTCCCTGTTGATTTACCCTCTCATACAGCCCCTTCCCTTCAAGAAAAGGAAGAACCCATTACCCTGACCCTTACAAAGAAAAAAGAACTTTTTCTCGGAAATACTCTTCTCTCTTTGGGAGAATTAACAGGCGCTTTACATCAAGCCACTCACGAAAATATGCAAGCCCGTATCTATTTACGAGCAGATCAATCCTTAAGCTATGGTGTTGTTATGAGCCTCATGGATTCCGTCCGCAAGGCAGGGTATACAAAGGTTGCCCTCGTGAGTGAGCCAGAAAAAACGCCTCTAACGATGAGGTAACAGTGAGGGATTTGAAGGACCCTTCTTTTTTTGGATTTGTGCTTTCACTCATTTTGCATGCCATTTGTCTTTTATTCGCAATCGGAGGTTTTCTGTGGGGGCCCACACCTGTTGATGCACCTCAACTGATCTCGGTGGACCTCATGACCCTTGACCCTCAAACCCAAGCACCCCGTCCCAAGCCTCGTCCCATTCAGAGCGCACCTCAATCACCACAAAAAAAGACCCCTCCACCAGAGCCAGAACCAGAACCAGAACCTCTGCCAGAGCCCCCCCAAGCAGCCCCCTTAAAACCTATTCTTGAAACTCTCGAGCCTGAAACAATGCCCTTGCCTCAAGAAAAATCAGAACCGAATCCTGAAGCTGTGCCGCTTCCTGAAAAAAAACCAAAGCCTTCTAAGCCGAAACCTTCGAAGTCAAAGCCTCCGAAAAAAGCTGTTGAAAAGAAAAAAGAAGCTTCCAAAGCCCCTTCCCAAAAGAAGGCTGACAAAAAACCTAAAAAAAACTCCCTCCCAAAAACGGATGGATTGGATTCTTTATTAAATGAGATTGAAAGTGAGCAAAACACCCTTTCAACTCTTGATTCTCTCTTGGACACGGATCTCAAGAGTACTTCAAACACAGTTGCGCCAGCAACTGGCACGCTGACCATTAGCGAAAAAGATTTTATCCGTCAGCGCATTAGAAAATTCTGGAGCCCCCCTCAGGCAACTCAAAAAGTTGGCATTGTGGTTGTGGTCAATTTAGAAATGGAACGTGACGGACGTATCCGTCATGTCACAATTGATCATACTCAAGGAACATTACAGCACCCCCAATACCAAATTGCTGCTGAAAGTATTTTAAGAGCCCTTCAAAACCCTCAATTCACTCTTCCTCTTCCGGTGGATAAATTTTCTGAATGGAAAACCCTTAAGCTTAATGTCAGTCCTGAGAATTTTTAACTCCAACCTGACTCTCAAATAACGTGTCCCATAGAACCTTTTAGTGCAGCCACTTGCGACTGAAAGACAAGAAAAACAGGCCGGTGTTTGATGTGGAAATTTAAAAAGTTCTTTCTTGAAAAAAGAGAGCACCAAAAAAATCGAGCAATTACACTGCCCCCCATTGTCTAGAAGACGAAGCGGCGATTTTTGAGGAGAGGTT
>CAZGKG010000038.1:0-11124 GCA_964525615.1 uncultured Rickettsiales bacterium
CCTGATATTTCCTTGACGGATCGCCGGGTTTTTGTGGATTTATGGACAGCAGGGTTGATCTATCGAGATAAGCGTTTGGTCAACTGGGACCCTGCTTTTCAAACCGCCCTTTCCGATCTTGAAGTTATCAGTCGAGAGATTTCCGGAACCCTTTTTTACATTTGTTATCCGTTCGTTTCGGAAAAAGACTCTTCCGGTGGCATGATCGTCGCCACGACCCGTCCTGAAACTCTTTTCGGAGATGTCGCCATCGCCGTTCATCCTGAGGACAAAAGATATCAATCCCTCATTGGACGATACGTGAAGATTCCCCTAATAGATCGACAGATTCCCATTATTGCAGATGAGACGATCGATCAAGAAAAGGGAAGTGGGGCTGTCAAAATAACACCGGCTCATGACTTTCAAGACTTTGAAACGGGACGTCGCCACCATTTAGAAAGCATCACCATTCTCGATGAAAAAGGATGTCTGAATGAAAACGTCCCTATTGCTTATCAAGGTCTAGATCGTTTTCAAGGGCGCACCCAAATCTTAAAGGATTTGGCCACCGCAGGACTCTTGGAAAAGGAAGAAAGTATTTATCACGCCGTGCCCCACGGGGATCGCTCGGGCGTTGTCCTTGAGCCCCGTCTTACAGATCAATGGTATTTAAAGGCAGAGGTTTTGGCCGATCCTGCTCTCAAGGCATGGGAGGAGGGAAAACTACGCTTTGTACCAGAAAATTACGGTGAGATTTACGCCAACTGGATGCGGGGAATCCGCCCCTGGTGTCTTTCAAGGCAGTTATGGTGGGGACATCCTATTCCCGCCTGGTATGGTCCTGACGGAAAAGTTTTTGTCGCCATGGACGAAGCAGACGCTGAAAAAAAAGCCTATGGTCATTATGGAGAAAGCGTTACCTTGAGGGCAGACCCCGATGTTTTAGATACATGGTTTTCTTCGGCTCTTTGGCCTCTTGTGACCTTAAACTGGCCTTATAAAACGGATGAAATGACGTCTTTTTATCCCTCAGATGTTTTAGTGACAGGGTTTGATATTATTTTCTTTTGGGTCGCTCGCATGGTGATGATGGGCCTATATTTTGGAAAAGATCTCCCCTTTCGTGATGTGTATATTCATGGCTTGCTGCGAGATTCTCAACGGCAAAAAATGTCCAAAAGCAAAGGAAATGTCATCGACCCTCTTGAGCTTATGGAAGCCTACGGCGCTGATGCGCTTCGTTTGACCTTAGCGGCCGTGTCGACACCAGGCCGAGATGTGACTTTTGATCCTCATCAGGTGGAATCTCATCGAAACTTTATTACTAAATTATGGAACGCGACGCGCTTTTGCCTTTTAAAAGGGTGTCTCATCCCATCAGAGAAGTTGACAAAGGAAAAAAATCCTGTAAATCAATGGCTTGTGCATGAAATTTCTGGTCTTGTGGCCGATGTAACGATTGCTTTTGAAACCTATCAATTTTATGAAGCTGCCTCGCTTCTCTATCATTTTGTCTGGGGCACTTATTGTGATTTCTATATTGAGCTCGTTAAAAGTACCCTTGATTTGGAGACAGAGGAGGCGCAAGAAACAAAAAAAGTGGCCGGGTGGGGGCTAGGAGTGTTACTGCATTTGTTGCATCCTTTGATTCCCTTTGTCACAGAAGAATTATGGGCAGCCCTCGCTCCAAAAGGCTCTCCCCTTAGCCAGGGAAGTTGGCCGCTTTTGCCTCCTATCAAAACAAAAGGAGAGCGCCTCGATTTCAAAGCCTTTGATTCTTATCAATTCCCTGAAGCAAGGGATCAGATTCAATGGATGATTTCCCTTATCACAGCAACGCGTTCCGTCAGAGCCGAAAATAAAATTCCTCCAGGAACAAAACTGCCGCTGCGCTTATTTGGGGTATCGGAAGCTCACTATCAGGTCCTTCTTAACCAAGAAGAAGCTTTGAAACGAATTCTCAAACTTTCCTCCCTCACAATCGAAAAGGAGGCGATCCCTCCAGCTGAAGCCTTAACCGATGCTCTACAGATTGTTTTAGGAGAGGTCACCCTTTTGATGACTTTAGATGATGGTGTGGATCCAAAAGTTGAGCAAAGCCGTCTTTTAAAGGCACTTGAAAAACTCCATGGCACTTTAGAAGTCCTTACGAGCCGTCTTGCATCGCCCCAGTTTCTCGAGCGCGCATCCCCTCTTGTGGTCGAGGAGGCCCGTGATCGTCTTCGCCATCTAGAGGCAGAGGAGAAAAAAATTCAAGCGGCCTTAACCCGTCTGCCCATTTAATTAGGAGTATCTGGATGTCTTACCCCTCTTCCTTCCCCTTTCATTTCTCCATCGAAAAAGCTTGTGGTCTCGTTGATGAAGGGCTTCGTTTCTTTGAAGACGGAGAACTTTTTATTGAAAAAAAAACCACAGAAAACATCTCTTTAGGAGATGGTCGTATCAAGAGTGCCGCCTCTAATACCTCTCAAGGCTTTGGTTTAAGGGGACTTGTAGGGGAAACCACTCTTTACGCTCATAGCTCAGATGTATCCTTACCCCAGATTGAAAAGGCTTCTCAATCCTTGCGCTCTGTAGGACTTTCAGGGGCCAAAAGTTTTTCTCTAGAGGGAGATGGATCTACTTCCCTCCCTCTCTCTCATGCGATCACCCCTTTGGAGGTGGCTTTTGATCAAAAGGTGCGTCTTCTTCAAGAAATTGATGCCTTTGCCCGTCATTTAGATCGGCGGGTCATTCAAGTCTCAGCTTCCTTAAGTGAGGGACTTCAAAAGGTTTGGATTGTACGATCTGGGGGACAAATACTCCCCGATCAACGGCTAGGGTCTTCCCTTGCGATTCGTTTAACGGTGGAAGGCGCTTCCGGACGCCGGGAACATGGGGCTCTTCGTGTCGGGGGGAGTCATGATCTGACGTGTTTTTTAGACTCTACCGTCTGGCAATACCATGTAGGAGAAGCCTTAAGAAAGGCGCTTTTAGCTCTCGATGCAATTCCTATGACGGCAGGGGTGATGCCGGTCATTTTAGGAGGTGGATCTCCAGGTGTTTTGCTACATGAAGCGGTTGGCCATGGTCTTGAAGCGGATTTTAATCGCAAAGGGCAATCCATTTTTTCAGCTCAAATGGGGCAAAAAATTGCATCAGAAGGTGTGACTGTTGTGGACGAAGGGCGCTTGAATGAAGACCTATCCTTCATGCATGGAGCGCTTAGCCGTGATGACGAGGGGACCCCCACCCAATCAACGGTCCTCATTGAAAATGGTATCATGACTGGACACATGTGTGATCGTCTTAATGCCCATTTAATGGGAAAGACCTCAACTGGAAATGGTCGCCGCCAAAGCTATGCCCATATGCCGCTTCCTCGTATGACGAACACCTATATGAAGGGGGGCGCTGCCTCCCTTGAAGACATGCTGTTGACCATGAAACGGGGAATCTATGCTGTTGATTTTAATGGCGGTCAAGTGGATATTGTGTCAGGCAATTTTGTTTTTGGCGCCAGCGAAGCCTACCTTGTGGAAGAGGGCCGCATTACAGCTCCCATAAAGGAAGCTACCCTCATTGGGAATGGCCCTGAGGTGATGAAAAAAATTCAAATGATCGGTGCAGAGCTGAAAATGGATGAAGGATTTGGTTATTGCGGAAAAAACGGCCAGACGGTTGTGGTGGGTCTGGGCCAACCCCCTGTCTTGATTTCAGAGCTGACCGTAGGTGGCAGCCATAGCTAGAAGACCCAAAAATTTATAGGAAATTTTATCTCCCCCTGTCTTTTTTGGGGGAGACTGATTAATTTTGCCGCCTTATTAAATGGATTTGTTCTCGCACAATTTTTTCCACAATTGCTGGAAGATTTCTATCCATCCAGGCACCCAAAAGAGGTTTTGTTTGTTCTGGAACAATCGTCTTTAAGAGTTTTTCCACAAGGGCGTTAAGGTTTTTATCCATCCAAGTGTGCAGGGCTTCTTGAACGACTTCCTCAAAAGTTTGCGGAGTGTCTCTAGGAGAGGTCAGACCTTTAGGATCTAAAAGTTTTTGAAAGTTTTGTAAGGAAGCCGCTGCTGTCGTTTCAGATACTAAAAGCTCTGCACTTCGTTCTCGGGAAGCTATTGTAGCGCGAGGAGGGTGAGGAGATGAAGAAGTTCCTGTGCTCCGTCCGGAAGCCGATGGAACTGTTGGGAAAGAGGCTGAAGAGCCGCTGCTTTTCCCAGATGGTGTTGCTGGGGCAAGAGGGGTTTGTGTTACCCGTTGGGTGGATTCTTCAAAGTTTTTGCTGCGGATAGGAGAAGGGGGTGTGACCGTCCCTTCTGGTGCTAAAAGTCGAATGGATCCATCCTCTTGGATTTGCTGATTGAGCTCAAGAACTTTTTGAGAGGAGGTGTCAGCATAAGGTGTGCTAGAAAATGGTGGGGTAGAGGAGGTTTTGGAAGGTGATTTTTGGTCCTCTGATATAATTTTTCGAATAGAGGCTAGAATTTCTTCCATTGACATATCTTGATTGCGCATACTTATCCCCCTAAAGCGTCCCAAACGTCTTTCTGTTGAATCATTACTCTTTGATTCCGAACCATGTGTTCGTCATATCTGGATTATATTCATGAACTGCAATCTTTAAAATTTTCGTTAATAATCTTCCTAAAATACTTTGAATTTGAGCTTTTGCTATAATAACGCTTTGTCTTGCGGAGATTAACTGTAATTTTGCTTGCAACAGCTTTGCTTGGATGATCGCCAAATCAATGACGCTCTTAAGCCCTAAAGCATATTCTTCTTTTGCCCCTTCAAAGGATTGTTCTGCTGCTTTTACTTCTACTTGATATTGATTCATATTTTTTAACGAGGTCTCATGGTTAGACCAAGCTTTCACAATGGCTTCTCGGACATCTAGTTGGGCTTTTTGACGACCAAAGGTCGCCTGAGCTTTTTGCTGTTCCGCAACGCGTACTTTTGATTGAGGAACGCCTGTGGGGATGGGCACTGTCATGCGTACCTCAGCCCTTAATTCTCTCATCCAAGGACGATCTCCTGAATTAACTCTGTCTCCGTTCAAAGTTGTTTTATTCCGATTTTGTTGGCGTGACGCTGATCCGCTCGCATTGATATTGGGAAGCATGGTACTGCCAAGGACAGAATTGATATTGAATCGGGCAGCTTCTTCTGACAAAAGTGCTGCTTTCAGTCCAGGGTTGTTCTTAAAAGCGACATCAATAGCTTCTTCTAATTTTTTTGGGATCTCCAAAGGAATATCTTTGGGCCATATCAGTTTTTCTGCGGCGGATTTTCCGATGACGCTTTCAAAATGAGCGCGGGCAGTTGCAAGATTTCCCTCAGCAGAAACACGTTGCGCTTTTGCAGCAGCTACTTGCGCTTCTTGGGTCAGAACGTCTGTATAAGTAATTTCTCCGACCTCAGAACGAGCGCGTGTTTGCTCAAGAATTCTGATAGCATTTTCTTCATTTTGCTTTAAAATTTCAACAGATTCTTGGGCAGTATAGACATTAAGAAAAGCTGATAGGGCATCGAGAAGAATCTGACTTTCACTTGCTAAAAGATTTGAACTTTCTGCTTGGATGTTTCGACTTGTTTGCTTGAGACGGGCAACTGTTCCGCCACCGGAAAACAAAGATTGCCTTACCTCAAAGCCCCCACTTCGTGATTCAGAAAGAGTGTCTCTTTGCGTATTTTTGGTCCGAGAATCACTGGCGCTTTGATTGAGAAAGCCAGACACTTCTGGAACCCATTCGCCCCATACTTGTTTCTTTCCTTCTTGTGTTTGTCGAAGCTTAGATTGAGAAATCTTTAAATCCGGATTTTTTTCATAGGCGCTTTCCAGGGCTTCCTTCCAAGTACTGATTGGGGCCTCTTCAGAAGGTTTTAAATCCTCGGACGGTGTAAGGACTTCTTGAGAGATGGATTCTGGTTTTTCTGCAAAAACCGGAAATGCCAGAGCGCTCACTGACAAAATAATAAAAAAGGGAATAAAATTCATGGAAGTATTCTTCTTAATAAAACACGCGTTGTTATAAGCTAAAAATCTATTTTTTGGAAGTCTTACGAATCTTTAAAGATCAACCTTCTGACCATACAATTAATTTTGGATTAAAAAAGTATCGAGGTTTTTTTGAGGAAACATTTTTATTTGTAATGGATTGTCCTAAAAAGATTTCAAAAAGAGAGGTGACGGGATAGGCCCTCTTGATCTTAATGGAGGGCAGGCATAAAGTCGCGTTGTTTTCCCGAAAAAAGGAATTTCCATTATGACAGGTTCTCGTAAGAAACCCTCAAAAGCTTTTGCCCAAGAGGCTCTTAATTATCATGCTTTTCCCACACCGGGGAAGTTACGCATTGAGCCAACAAAAATGATGGCAACACGAGAAGATTTGGCTTTGGCCTACTCACCTGGAGTTGCCATTCCCTGTGAAGAAATTGTAAAGGACCCTCTTCAGGCTTCTTTCTTGACGACTAAGGGAAATCTTGTGGCGGTTATCTCAAATGGAACGGCTGTTTTAGGCTTGGGCAATATTGGTCCTCTTGCGGCTAAACCTGTCATGGAGGGAAAAGCGGTTCTTTTTAAGAAATTTGCAGGGATTGATGTCTTTGACTTGGAAATTCAAGAATCTGATCCTCATAAACTGATCGAGATTATTGCAAGTCTTGAGCCTACCTTTGGGGGTATTAATCTTGAAGATATTAAGGCTCCAGAATGTTTTGAGGTGGAGTTAGAGTTAAGAAAAAGACTTAAAATTCCTGTGTTTCATGACGATCAGCATGGAACAGCTATTATTGTGACGGCAGCTGTTTTAAATGGCTTGGAATTGATAGGAAAATCCCTTTCTCAAATTAAATGTGTTGTTTCTGGTGCGGGGGCTGCAGCGATTGCCTGTCTGGAGCTTTTATGTGCTTTCGGTTTAAAAAAAGAAAATATTTATGTCACGGATACAAAGGGCGTTTTATACACAGGACGTCCTGATCTTGTGGCGTCTCACAAGGCGGTTTATGCTCAAGAAACCGACGCGCGCGTCTTAAGCGATTTAATGGAGAATGCAGATTTGTTCCTAGGGCTTTCCGTTGCAGGAGCCTTAAAACCTGAAATGCTTTTGCGTATGGCGCCTAACCCTTTAGTTTTAGCTCTTGCGAATCCAGTTCCTGAAATTATGCCTGAAGAGGCCGAGGCTGTTCGATCCGATGTACTCATTGCAACGGGCCGTTCTGATTATCCGAATCAAGTCAATAATGTGTTGTGTTTTCCATATATTTTTCGAGGAGCTCTTGACGTGGGGGCCACCACCATTAATCAAGAAATGAAGATGGCGTGCGTGAGGGCAATTGCTGATCTTGCAAGGCAAGAACCGTCTGATATTGTCAGTGCTGCTTATGGGGGAGAAGATCAATATTTTGGGCCAAAAAACCTTCTGCCTAAGCCTTTCGATCCTCGATTAATTCTTGAAATTGCGCCAGCTGTGGCGATGGCGGCGATGGAGACGGGTGTTGCAACTCGACCTCTGCCCGATTTGGGTTTCTATAAACAAAAGCTGATGGAGCATGTGTTCCGTTCAGGGGCAGTGATGCGGCCTCTTTTTTTGAGTGCTCAAGAAAAACCACAACACGTTGTTTTTTCTGAGGGAGAGGAAAGAAGAGTGCTTCAGGCGGTGCAATCCATTGTCAGAGATCGTCTTGCAATCCCCACCCTTGTGGGTCGCCGTGATGTGGTCTCAGAGCGCATTAAACAACTGGGTTTAAGTTTGCAGATGGATAAAGATTTTGTACTTGTAGATCCCAATCATGATGAACGTTATTATGACTATTGGACCACCTATCATCGGCTCATGGAGCGTAAGGGTATTTCACCGGAAACAGCCCGAAAAGAGCTCAGATCGAATCATACGGTTATTGCCGCTCTTTTAGCTTTGAAGGGAGAGGTGGATGCGGTGGTGGCGGGACCTGTTTTTCGCTATAGGCGCCATGTGCAATTCTTTCTTGATCTATTAGGCTTGGAGACCGGAAAAACAACAGCAGCAGCCTTAAATGGGATTGTTCTCGATCAAGGAATTTTCTTTTTTTGTGATGGATATGTGAACGAGGATCCCAGTGCCGTTGAAATCGCTGAAATCGCTTCTATGGCGGCGGATGCTGTCAGTCGTTTCGGTCTTGTGCCCAAAGTGGCTTTTGTGTCTCATTCCAATTTTGGATCTATGGATGCTCCTTCTTCCCGTAAGATGCGTGATGCTTTGCAGTTTTTTTCTCAAAAGCGCCCCGATCTTGAAGCAGAAGGAGAAATGCAGGCAGACACAGCCTTGGATGCCAAACTGCGTTCTCAGATTTTTCCTAATTCGCGGCTTGAGGGAGTTGCAAACCTTCTGATTTTTCCCAATCTTGAATCAGCTAATATTGCCTTTAATATTACTAAAGGAACGACTCATGGCCAGCCTTTAGGGCCTCTTCTTTTGGGACTTCGTAAAGCAGCTCATATTTTAACGCCTTCCACAACGGTCCGTGGGATTCTCAATATGACTGCTTTAGCGGTGGTGGATGCTCAGGAGAAAATGAATCGCGCCCAAAAGATTTAAAAGGACAACAGAAAAACATAAACGTATAAGATCAGAAGTCTTGTTCGCGGACTTTATCCTGTGACCGCGGAGGAAAGTCTTCTGGATAATCTTGTAAAATTGTGATGATTTGTCATTAAAGAATCTATTTCTAAAAGGAGAGAGCCCATTTTTTTGGTTTTTTTTGTGTGGGGTTTAAAATATCACCTTTTTGTGGCAGAACCTAAAGGGATAAAGGAAAAGGACTAGATAGTGTCTGGGGATCTTGATCTCAAAAAGACTGTTTTTTTACCGCATACGTCTTTCCCTATGCGGGGAGATCTCCCTCGGAAAGAGCCTGCTTTTTTAGATTTTTGGTTTTCAAAACAGCTCTCTCAGAAACAGAAAAAATCTGGCTCTAAAGTGCCTGTTTTCCTTCTTCATGATGGCCCCCCTTACGCGAACGGCCATCTCCACATTGGTCATGCCTTAAACAAAATTTTTAAAGATGCTGTCAATCGTCTTCATTTTATGAGGGGAGAGGCTGTTTCTTTTATCCCTGGATGGGATTGCCATGGGCTACCTATTGAAGCGAAAGTAGAAGAAAATTATCGCAAAGAAGGGTTTTCAAAAAAAGAAGTCGATCCTCTTTCTTTCCGTAAAGCCTGCCGGAGTTTTGCCTCCCAATGGATTAAGGTCCAAGCGGAAGAATTCAAACGTATGGGCATTGCGGGTGATTTTGATGCGCCTTACACCACGATGTCACCTCTTGAAGAAACAGGGATTGTTAAGGCCTTTTTAGAAATCTTTATGCGGGGTGATGTCTATCGAGGTGTGAAGCCTGTGATGTGGTCGGTTGTGGAAGAAACGGCTCTTGCGGAAGCAGAGGTGGAATATAAGGAAATTGAATCCTCTGCGATTGATGTGATTTTTCCGATCCTCTCATCTGAAAATCCTGCCTTATCGGGCGTTTCTTGTGTGATTTGGACCACCACACCCTGGACCCTCCCTGCGAATCGGGCGATTGCCTACGCTCCAGAACTGACTTATGTGGTGTTGGAAGCTCTGTCCTTAAAGGAAGGCAGCTTTGTAAAGCAGGGAAGCTGCTTTTTGATAGCCCAAGATTTAGTCCTAGCCTTTTGTGGTCGCTCTGGTATTGAAAACCACGAGATTTTGCATCGCCTGAAAGGACAGGATTTGGAGTGGGTAATTGCTGCCCATCCTTTTCGGGGGGATGGTTATGATTTCCCAGTTCCTCTTTTGCCAGGGGATCACGTGACGGCTGATACAGGAACAGGTTTAGTTCATACCGCTCCTTCCCATGGTGTGGAGGATTTTTTGGTGGGACAAACCTTTGGCTTGGAAATTCCTGAAACGGTGGGGCCCTCTGGTTTATTTATGCCCTTCGTCCCGCTTTTTGGAGGGGCCCATGTTTACAAAGTAACTCCTCAAATGATTGAAGCCCTCAAAAGTAGGGAAGCCTTGTTAAGTCATGGAAAAATTCTCCATAGCTACCCCCATTCATGGCGTTCGAAGACGCCCCTGATCTATCGGGCAACAGCTCAGTGGTTTATGCCTATGGACGGGGAAAATCAAATTCGCTCTAAATCTCTTGAGGAGATTGAAAAAGTTCGCTGGATTCCTGATACGGGAAAAAATCGTCTTCAAAGCATGGTGGCGGGACGTCCTGATTGGTGTTTGTCTCGGCAACGGGTTTGGGGGGTTCCTATTACCCTTTTTCTCTCTCGCACGACGGGAGAGCCCTTAAGAGATCCTCGTGTGAATCAACGAATTTTGGATATTATGACGAAAGAGGGCACCGATGCTTGGTGGGATTTACCAGTGGAGGCTTTTTTAGGCGATCTTTATCCGCCAGAGGCCTATGAAAAAGCCACAGATATTTTGGATGTGTGGTTTGATTCCGGTGTGACTCATGAATTTGTCTTAAAACAACGTGACCTTCCTTATCCCGCTGACTTGTATTTGGAGGGATCTGATCAGCATCGGGGTTGGTTTCAAACCTCTCTTTTAACGGCAGTGGCTCTTGGAAAAGAGGCGCCTTATCGTGCTGTCTTAACCCATGGGTTCGTTTTAGACGGGGCGGGACGTAAAATGTCTAAATCTCAGGGAAACGTTGTCACCCCCCAAGAGATCATCGGCAGTAAAGGGGCAGATATCTTAAGATTATGGGCCCTTTCTTCAGATTTTGAAGGAGATGTACGCATCAGTCCTGAGTTGATTAAGCATGTAGAAGATGTTTATCGTCGTTTCCGTAATACCTTTCGGTATCTTTTGGGCGGCCTTTCTGATTTTGATGCTGCTTTTCAAGTCTCTTATGAGGACCTTCCTCCTTTGGAGAGGTGGATGCTTTCCCGTCTTTGGCGCCTCCAGGAACACTTGGGGGAGGTTGTAAAGAGTTATCGTTTTCAAGGGTTGATCCAAGAAATTCATGCTTTTTGCACGACGGATCTTTCAGCTTTTTATTTTGATGTGCGCAAAGATGTGCTTTATTGCGATGCCTTAAATGCAACCTCTCGGCGTGCCATGCAAACGGTTATGAGGGAAGTTTTGTTCACGTTGGTTCGGGCTCTTGCGCCTGTTCTTGTGTTTACCTGTGAAG
>CAZGKG010000039.1:0-5756 GCA_964525615.1 uncultured Rickettsiales bacterium
CGGTTTTAAAAGCAGGGTCCCAGTTGACCAAACGCTTATCACGATAGTTCACCCCTGCTGTCCATAAATCCACAAAAACCCGGCGATCCGTCAAGGAAATATCAGGATCTAAAGTGAAGCGGGTTCGGCTCCAGTCAGCGGAAACACCAAGACGCTTGAGCTGTTCCAAAATCTTTCCACCCGATTGATTTTTCCAAGTCCACACCTTTTCAATGAAATTTGGGCGTCCTAAGTCTTGGCGGCTTTTTCCCTCTTCTGCAAGCTGGCGTTCAACTACCATTTGGGTTGCGATCCCTGCGTGATCAAGGCCGGGTTGCAAGAGAACGGCCCCCCCCCTAAGACGCCAAAAACGGGCCCACGCATCCTGAAGGGTAAAAGTCAAGGCGTGTCCCAGATGGAGGCTTCCCGTTACATTGGGAGGAGGCATGATCAAACAGAAAGAAGGCTTTGACACAGAGGACGTCTCACAGGAAGCTTCAGACCATATATGGCGCCAGCGATCCTCCAAAATTCGGGGGGTATAGGTTTTTTCGAGCACAGAGATCCTCTTTTCTATTGCGTCCTCAAGGACAAGCAAAATCCGTCCTTTGAAGATTATCTCTGATCTAGCTTGAATTCAATCCGTCGGTTACGCGCCAGGCTTTCTTCTGAGTCTCTTATGTCAATGGGATGAAATTCGCCAAAACCTGCTGGTATAAGTCGCTCAGGAGGAATACCTTCATGAATCAGAAAGTCCACCACCGAAAGGGCTCGGGCCATGGAAAGTTTTCGGTTTGTAGAATTTTTCATAGGTAAGACGTCCGTATGCCCATCAACCCGAAGAATCCAAGAGGTTTCAGTGGGGATTTTCTGGGAAATTTCCTTCAGAATCTGTGCAAATTTTTTCAGTTCTTTCTTGCCAGAGGGGTCAATGGCTTCTGATCCTAAAGGAAACAAGACTTCTGCTTGAAAGATGAAGCGGTCCCCCACCACATGAATTTCTTGCCGATGCCCTAAAGCCTTTTGAAGTTTTTCAAAAAATTCAGAACGATAGGTGGAGAGCTCCTTCATTTTCTCTTGAAGAGCTTGATTCAGTTTTAAACTGAGTTCCTCAATTTTTAAGTCTTTTTCCTCTACCTCGACCGTCGAGCTTTCAAGGGCAGAAGCGATTTGTTGGAGTTGCAAATTCAGTTTTTCAACCTGTTCTTCAAGACGGACAAGGTCCAACGAGCTTTTTTCCCGACCTTGGGATTCTCTCAAAAGCTCTTTCCCTTGAATGTTTAAGGCCTCTACAAGAGCAAGATTTTCTTCTTTTAAACCTTCAATTTCTTCATTCATAAGAGTTTTTTTGCTTTTCTCCCCTTCTAAAGACTTTTTGAGAGTTGCAATGACATGACTCAATTCTGAAAGAGATTTTTCTCGTGTTTGTAAGCTGTCGCTTAAATAAAACTGAGACACGATGAAGACCATAAAAATAAAAAGCATCACCAAAACAAGGGCTGATAACGCATCCACAAAACCAGGCCAAATATTCATAGGGGAAGAAGAGGAAAAAGAGCGAGTACGCATTATAAACCCTCAAAAAAACAAAACGCGCTCACAAGGTGGGCTTTTGAAAAACCTCTTATGGTGCCCGGAGCCGGATTTGAACCAGCGACACGCGGATTTTCAGTCCGCTGCTCTACCAACTGAGCTATCCGGGCAATGAGAAAGTTCTAGGGAAAAAAAATCTCCTTGTCCAGAGGGGAAGCTTTTTTTAGGCCTGTTCATTGATAACGGACCTTCCTGTTTTCTCTTCTCGATCCCTTCCACTACAAGCCTCAAAAAAATCTTATCGTTTTCTTTTAAATAGTTATAGGACATTTGCTCACCCCATGACGCAACAAACTCTTTGAAAGACGTTTGCTTCCAAGTTATCATTGATACAAGCATTCAACCAAAATGAAAGAAATAAAGACGTTATGACCTCTCTAGAGCTTTGCGAAGCTGTTGAAAATCTTTTAAATGAAAAAAAAGCCTCAGACATCGTACGAATTCCTCTTCAGGATCACTCTTTGATCGGAGACTATTTTATTGTGGCTTCTGGCACTTCTGAACGGCAATTATCCGCAATCGCCCAAACCCTTCGAGAAAAATTAAAGGCTCAGGGAAAAATTTGCCTTGATGGGATTGGAAGTGGCTGGGTGATAGCCGATCTAGGAGCCGTTGTCGTCCATTTGATGTTGCCCCAAAGCCGCTTTTTGTACAGACTGGAGGATCTCTGGCAAAAGGATCGACCCCTTTCCCAAGCGCCCTTAGTTTTTCCCAGTAAGGGATCTATCGTTTGAAAGTAGAAATTCTTGCAATAGGAAAATTAAAGTCAGGCCCCCTTAAGGAGCTTTTCCTTGAATACGCAAAACGCATCAGATGGGAAATTTCCTTAGAAGAAATTGAAAATTTGGGATCACTGCCTTCCCCTCAACAAAAACGCCTTGAAACAAATCTATTAATTTCCAAAATCCCCCGTACCAGTACGCCATTTTTCCTAGATGAGAAAGGGAGAAATATCAGCAGCCAAGATTTTTCCCAACTACTTAATCATCTTTTCTCAATGAACAAAAAACCTATTTTTATTATTGGGGGAGCAGAAGGCATTGAGAAAAAATGTTGCCCTGAAGGGGCTCAATTTATCTCTTTTGGTATGATGACATGGCCACACCTCCTGGCCCGAATCCTGCTCATAGAACAGTTATATCGGGCGCAAGAGATCCTTAACGGTACAAAATACCACCGTATTTAGATTTTGTAGGCAATCCTCAGCATAACGGTATGTCTTGCTGGTTTGATTTTGAGTTTGTTACCAGTCTCATCATATGTTGTTGCTTTTGCCTTTGGAGCAACGGTCATGTCGTATCCCATTCCCACAAGCACACAAGGGGTTGCCAAAAAGTCAATCCCAATTCCCGCAATCATGCCGGACTGTTTAGATTTTAGCTTTCCAGCCTCTAAACCTGTAACTGTTCCGTTTACTTTAATTTTGTAACTTGAATGAGCAAATCCAAGACGCACAAAAGGCAAAGCATTTTCCATAGGGGTGCCAATTTTCACCGCGACATCAAAAGGTAATACCCCTTTGGTTTCAGCGGTAAATTCCGTTCTGCCAACGTCAGATGCGTAAAAATTGACTTTTTCAGAAGAGAGGTCTTTAAAAATCCTTCCATCAAGGCCTAGAAAAACCCCATTCATTGCAGTGCCGTATCCGATTTGAATGCCTGCTGCAAAGCCTGTAGGCGCCAAAAGACCACCATTTGTCATAAGGGGGGCTGTTGGATTCGCAGGTACGTCGGTTATTTTCATACGGTTGCTGGAGACTCCCAACAAGAGCCCACCTTGGAATCCTGAAAAATTTGCGGCTGCATTTAAGGAAGATGCTGTGGCAAAAAGAACAGATGCTGTTAAAAGAAAACGTTTCATTAATTTTTCCTTTTTTTGACTCATTTTTCAAAATGCTTTTGACATAAGTATTTGTACTAAAATTTCAAACATCGCTAATTTTTCTTATTTTAAAAGCAATTTTGTCAGGCTCTATAATTCATTTAATTGTCTTTACATCAAGTTTTTTTAGGAAAAACACCTTTTATTTTTTACACAAGTTGCTTTTAAGTCACAAAAAAACCTTTTTTTTACAAAAATAATAAATTTCAAAAGAACGATCATCTTGGACCGCGGGAGTTGACACTCCAAAAAATAACACGCAAGTTTAGAGGAATTCATAGGCAAGCAAGTGTCAGAAATGGTAAATCTTTCTGAATATAAGAAAATAGCTCCAACGGCTTGGTTTGTGTGGGCTTTTTCAGGCTTGTTTTATCTTTACCAGTTTGTGCTTAGAGCTTCTCCCAATTTGATGGCTGAAGAGTTGCGTGAAGATTTTTCTATCCATGCGTCTTCTTTTGGTCTTATGGCAGCTTGTTATTATTATTGTTATGCTTTTCTTCAAATTCCAATGGGGATTTTTTTGGATCGTTTCGGTCCCAAAAGAGTTTTGCGTTTGGCTGTGCTGTTTTGTGGATTGGGCGCTTTTGTTTTTTCGATTGCGACGAATGTCTGGGTGGCAGCTTTAGGACGCATCATGATTGGCGCTGGTGGATCTGCTGCTTTTTTAGGATCTGTGCGGTTAGGAACTTTGTGGTTCCCTGTGGGACATCTTGCTTTTGTCGTGGGTCTTACAATTACCCTTGGAAAAGTGGGGGGAATGGCCGCCAGTCTCCCTTTAGCCTTTTTAATGGGGTTTTTGACCTGGAGAAATGTCATGTTAATCCTTGCGGGGTGCGGATTTGCTCTATCATTTTTTGTGTGGATTTTTGTGAGCGACGGCCCCCAAGATGAACCCATGCCTATGAGCTCTGAGGATGCTTTAAAATCCCTTAAAGGGTCTTTAAACCTTCTTTGTCGGCGAAAAAACATTTGGTACACGGCACTTTATGGCTCTTTGATGTATGTACCTTTAACCGTTTTTGCGGATACTTGGGGAATTTCATTCCTTTCAAATGTTCATGGAATGGATCGTTCCACCGCGTCAATGGGAATCATGATGATTTTTGTAGGTTCTGCTTTTGGATCGCCATTAATTGCCCTTTGTTCTGATTTTTTGGAGGGACGGAGATCTCTCATGATTGTGTCAGCTTTTTTGTCTTTAATCGTTAACTCTCTTTTGATATTTGCCTCAGGTCTTTCCTCTATAGGTCTTTTAACTTTGCTTTTTCTTGTAGGGTTTTTGATGACAGGGCAAACTTTAGTTTTTGTTTCATCATGTGAGGATATGCCAAATCATATCAGCGGTCTTGTCTCGGGTTTTGTGAATATGATCGTCATGATAGGAGGTGTTGTTTTCCAGCCTCTTGTTGGATGGATTTTGGACTTTTTTTGGAAGGGGGCAATGATAGAGGGGGTTCGTTCTTACAGTGCTTGTGACTATCGCTTGGCTTTGGCGATTCTTCCTTTGAGTACTCTTTTAGCAGTTTTTTTGGGGCCTCTTTTGCGGGAAACCTATCCTCATCGACAGGTCTCTAAAAGAGTCCCTATTTCTGGCGAAACTTAATGCGACCTTTTGTAAGATCGTAAGGGGTCACTTCTACCACGACACGATCTCCTTCCAAAATGCGGATGTGGTTTTTTCTAATCTTGCCAGCAGCATAGGCGTTAATTACCATACCGGTTTCATCGAGTTCCACTAAAAATCGTGTATCTGGAAGGCATTCCTTAACAACTCCTGCAAACTCAAGAACTTCTTCTTTTGCCATAAATAGATCCTTTAAAAGTCATAACGGGGCTTCAAGCTCTCATAAAAGTTCTTAGAAAGCAATGAGACTCTAAGAAAAAGAAAAGACTCTTGTTACTCTCGAGGAAAAGCAAAAATTCATTTTTATAATATCTTAGAACGGTAATGTTTTGAATCTATAATGACAGAGGCTTTTGAAAAAGCTATGATTGGTAAAAAAATGATTTTTCCAAGGACCCCATGGGAAAAAAACTGAAGGATGAAAACGTCTGGCTTGCTGCCCCTGAAGGGATCTTGCGCTCTTTATGGAAAGAGTATTCCTCAGAGGTTCCTTCTCTAGGGCCTTCGTGGGCATCCCCTCTCCCACCAACTGAACAAGATTCCATGAGCGCTTTTTCTGAGAAGCCTTCAGGAGCTAGGACTTTTATTCATTCTCCGGGTGTAAAAATTTATCAGAAGATTCTAGAGGCCATTTCTTTCTACCGCGAATGGGGGTGGAGGTTGGCTTCTCTTGATCCTT
>CAZGKG010000039.1:5766-10891 GCA_964525615.1 uncultured Rickettsiales bacterium
GAAAAGGAGAATGTCTTATCAGAGAGCCACTATAAAGGACAGAAGGTGGGGGCGCTTTTAAATGATTTTCAAAAATTTTACACTGGTTCCTTGGCGTTAGAGGCTTCCCATCTGACGGATATGAGGGAAAAAAAATGGCTCTACGCTTTTTTTGAAGAAGAAATTTCCCAAGAGACCCTCACATCAGATCTGCAACGAAAAATTTTTGAAGGACTTCTGGCGGCTGAGGAATTCGAAAAATTTCTTGGGACAAAATTCCCTGGAGCGAAACGATTTGGACTCGAAGGCCTCGATTGTCTTGTGCCCTTGTTGAGAGAAGGTTTTTCTTTCGCCAAAAGTAGAGGCATAGAGCGGGTTGTGATGGGACTGTCTCATCGGGGACGTCTCAACGTGATGTCAAATGTCTTGGAACTTCCCCTCAGTTGGTTTATTGAGCGTTTTCGGGGCGATCCCATTGATGTAACCGGTGCAGGAGATGTCAAGTATCATTTAAGCGCTGAAACGCCTTTTGTAACGTTATTGCCTAATCCATCCCATTTAGAATCCGTTGATCCTGTTGTGTTAGGAGCTGTCAAGGCACTCCAGGAAAGCACCAACTATGGGCAGAAGTCGGTTTTGGGTGTTTTGGTCCATGGGGATGCCTCCTTTGTCGGACAGGGGGTTGTCACAGAATCTCTAATCCTCTCTTGTTTGACGGGATACAAAACCGGGGGGACGGTCCATATCATTTTAAACAATCAAGTGGGATTTACAGCAAATCCTTCTGAAACAAGTCCTTTCTCCTCCCCTGCTGGGCTTGTAAAAAATTTGGATATTCCAATTTTTCATGTCAATGCCGATGCACCAGACGATGCTTTGAAAGCCTTTTGGGCTGCACTTTCTTTTCGGCAAACTTTTGGTAAGGATAGCGTGGTCCATTTAATGGGATATCGTCGCAATGGTCACAATGAAACCGACGAACCGACTTTTAGCCAACCTCTTTTATATCAGGCAATTCAACAACACCCTTCTGTTCGTGAGCTTTATGGCCAACAATTGGTGGAGGAACAGGTGCTTTCCCCGGAAGGGCTTCTTGAGATAGAAAAAACCTTTCGTGAAAAGTTGAGCTCAGCTTTTGATTCTTTCTCTCCTGATATCTCTGGGAGAGCCTCTCCTGTTGCATCAGAGCCACTGATTGATGTTAAAGGGCCTAACGCTCAGGTGATAGAAAAGGTAATGAAAGGCTTAACATCTCTGCCTCAAGATTTTTCCCTTCATCCTAAACTGACACGATGGATGGAAAATCGCACAACGATGTTGAAGGGAAGCACTCCTTTGGATTGGTCCACAGCAGAGGCCCTTGCTTTTGGAACTTTAGTTTATGACGGAATTTCGTTGCGCTTGAGTGGTCAGGATTGTAAAAGAGGAACCTTTACTCAACGTCATGCCGTGCTCACAGATTTTTACAATCAAAATACCTACACGCCCTTGCAATCCCTTTCCAAGAGAGCTCAAGTTTCTATTTTAAATAGCCCTCTTTCTGAAATGGGAGTTTTGGGATTTGAGTTTGGATTTAGTCTCATGGCTCCGCACACCTTGACTCTGTGGGAGGCTCAATTTGGAGATTTCGCCAATGGAGCACAGGTGATTATCGATCAATATATCGCATCCAGTTTCACAAAATGGGGCATTCGATCGGGACTTGTGCTTTTGTTGCCTCATGCCTATGAAGGGCAAGGGCCTGAACATTCTTCTGCGCGACCCGAACGCTTTCTTCAACTTGCAGCAGAAGATAACATCCAAGTAGCCAACTGTTCTACGCCCGCCAACTATTTTCACCTCTTAAGACGCCAAGCTTACCAGCCCCATCAAAGACCACTCATCATCATGACGCCTAAATCCCTTTTGCGTCACAAAGGAGCGACCTCTCCATTAGAGAAATTCGGGCCAGAAAATTCTTTTCAACCGGTTTTAAGGGAACAAACGGATCTTCACGATAGAGTACGTCGGGTTGTGTTGTGTTCAGGAAAGCTTTATTACGATCTTTTAGCCCGTCGTGATGAAGCAAAAATTCACGTGCCACTTATAAGGTTAGAGCAGATTTATCCCTTTCCAATAGAGGAGTTAAGAGAGGCTCTTGCGCCTTATGGCTCGTCCCAGCCCCTTTTAGTCTGGGCTCAAGAAGAGCCAGCTAATAACGGCGCTTGGCCTTTTTTAGAAAATCACTTAAGAAAATTGGCCAAAACCCTCACCTACAAAGACCTTCTTTATGCCGGAAGACCAGCGGCGTCATCACCCGCTACGGGCCACGCCTTTGTTCATCTGCAAGAGCAGGCAAAACTTATTAACGAAGCTTTAGAAACATAAGAAAGACAGCAGCCCATGTCCGGAATACAAAAAGAAATTCTCGTACCCCCGATGGGAGAATCAGTCACAGAAGCAACTCTGGGGCGTTGGGTTGTCACAGAAGGAAGTTTCGTTAAGGTAGACCAATTATTGGTAGAGCTGGAGACGGACAAAGTAACCCTTGAGATTTACGCACCCACCTCTGGTATTCTTGAAAAGATTCTGGTGCCACAGGGAGAAACCGTCGCTGTTGGAACCCTTATTGGATATATCAAAGAAGGTTCCGTTTCGGTTCAAGAGGGATCTGTAACTTCCCCCTCTGGCCCGTCTCAGAAAGAAGAATCATCCACTTTCGAAAAAGACTTGCCTTCTGTGATGCCCTCTGCTGAAAAAATGATGAAGGAAAAAAATCTCTCCCCGAATCAAATACAAGGGACAGGTAAAGGAGAGCGCGTCCTTAAAGAAGACGTGATAGGGTTTCTTGAGACTTCTTCTAAGAAAGAAGTCGCTTCTCAGGACATCCGTCAAGAGGAAAGGGTTCCTATGAGCCGTCTGCGTCAGCGGATTGCTGAAAGATTAAAGGAGGCTCAAAATCAGTCAGCAATTTTAACCACCTTTAATGAAGTGGATATGAGCCACGTGATGGCCCTTCGAGAGCGCTTGAAGGATCCTTTTGAGAAAAAACATGGCGTACGTTTAGGCTTTATGTCCTTCTTTGTAAGGGCGTCCGTCATAGCCCTTCGGGAAATTCCAGGAATCAATGCTGAAATTCAGGGACAGACGATTGTTTATAAAAATTATTATGACATTGGGGTGGCGGTTGGAACGCCTCATGGCCTTGTAGTTCCTGTAGTCAGGGATGCACAAACAATGAATTTTTCGGCCATTGAAAAGGAGATCTCCCGTCTGGGAATCAAGGCCCGAGATGGTAAATTGACCCTTGACGACCTTTCAGGGGGCACTTTCACGATCTCCAATGGAGGCGTTTACGGATCGTTGCTTTCAACACCTATTCTCAATCCTCCCCAATCGGGCATTTTAGGGATGCATAAAATCCAAAAACGTCCTGTTGTAATTGGAGACGAAATCAAAATTCGTCCTATGATGTATGTGGCCCTTTCCTATGACCATCGTCTTGTGGATGGTCGAGAAGCAGTGACTTTTTTAGTGCGAGTGAAAGAAAATCTTGAAGATCCGGAAAGAATGCTTTTAGATTTGTAAAGAAGTACTTTTTTTAGTGATGCTGAAGGGGAAATGCCATAAAAATGGACCGTATGATTGCCTGTGAGCATTTGGACTCTTTCCTTGAGAGATATGATGGCTTTTTACTGGATATATGGGGGACACTGCATCATGGAGATGCAGTGACTTCTGAGGCGTTGGATTTCTTAAAAAAACTTAAGAACCTTTCCAAAGAAGTCATTCTCTTTTCCAACTCTCCACGGCTTTCTCTTGGTTTGAAAGAAGAACTTTCCACTCGGGGACTTCCCTCCTCTCTTTACAATCGGATTTTAACCTCTGGTGATGATATTTTTGAATCCTTTTCTCAAGAGAAGGGAATCTATAAAAATTTTGGAAAAACTTTTTTTCACATAGGCTCTCCGATGCATGTCCTTTGGGAGGGCACTTCTTTTCGTCCAGTACCCTTTTTGAAGGAAGCCTCCTTTATTCTAGCAACCGGCCTCATGTCAGGACGTGATCAGCTGGCAGAATACAACGACCTTTTTGAAGAAGCTTTGATGTTAAATTTGCCTTTGGTCTGTGGAAATACGGATCGTTTTGTGATTTCCAGAGGTGAAAAAATTTGGTGTGCAGGAAAATTGGGGGAAATTTATCGTCAGTTAGATGGGAAAGTATCTTGGCATGGAAAACCTGAGAGAGCCTTTTTTGAAAAAGCTTTAGGATTATTTAAAAATTCCTCAAGGGACCGAATTTTAGTGATAGGAGATGGTCCGGAAACGGATCTTTTAGGCGCCAATGAATTGGGGCTTGACAGCGCTTTTATTGCAGGAGGTCTTTTTAGTGAGGAATTACAGGTTGTTAAAGGAAAGCCCCTTTCTTTGGAACTCTTGACTTCTTTTTTAAAAGGGTTTTCGGTGACGACCACCTATGCTCTCCCCTTCTTGAAATAGAGACCATGGTAAAGACAGCCGTGGAGGATGGGATTTATCTGACGGTGCGGGTACTTCCTCAGGGCGGGCGGGATCAGGTGGACCATCTTGATGAAAGTCCTTCTGGTGATTTTTTCTTAAAAATTCGTGTCAAGGTTCCCCCCGTTGAGGGTCAGGCTAACAAAGCGGTCACGTTGCTGCTGGCAGAAGTTTTACAAGTTCCCAAAGGCCAGGTATCTCTACATAAAGGGCAAAAATCCCGGATAAAAACTTTTTTTGTGGCAGGAAATCCTGAGAGATTAAGGAGCCTTCTATTGCCTTTTAAATCCCCTTAAAAAGAAGCGCTCAGGATCTGCCATACCTCTTCAGGAGATTTTCCGAGAAGCCCTGCATAGATTACAAAGGCTTCAATTCCTCGAGCCACATAGTCCCTCGTGCCTTCATAGGGAATGGCTTCTGTCCAATGAATCAGTGCATGGAAAGGATCTGTAAAGGAAACCCCCATCACCTTGGTCTTTGGATGCCCAATATTCTGAATCCACTTTCCCACAGCTCCTCTCCCTGCGTTATAGGCGGCAATCGCTAAAAAATAATTCTGATCATAAACATCCAGAAGGTCTCTCAAAAGAGCAGATCCTAAATGCATATTATAATGAGGATTAAGCAATTTTTGAGGATGATGAGGAAGA
>CAZGKG010000040.1:0-10581 GCA_964525615.1 uncultured Rickettsiales bacterium
CAGGGATGTTCTTGAAAAATCAGGTCTGGATCCCTCCTGGCATGATGGGAAGAGATTGATTCATTTCCTAGAAACATTGCCTCGGGATGAATTATTTCAAATCTCTTCTGAGGATTTGTTTCGTTTAGGTGTTTTAGGATTAGAATTCCAATCAAATGGCCCTGTGCGTCTTTTTGTGCGCTTTGATTTCTTGGGACATTACGTTTCTTGTTTTATTTGTGTGCCACGTGATCATTACCGTGCAGGTTTGCGCTATAAGATGGGGAATTTTTTAGCCACCTATTTTCATGGGTCTTTGGCGACCAGTCACGTGCATCTAGAAAGTTTGCCCTTTGCCTGGATTCATTGTTTGATTCATCTCTCCCGTCCTTTTGAAGGTGAGGTGGTGCTTTCTTATTTAAATCAAAAGCTCACCGCCCTTTCCCTCACATGGGATGATCGCTTAAAGCGTGCCTGGATTCATCACTGGGGAGAAAAAAAGGGCCTAGAATTTTACGCCCAAAGTCGCTCGGCTTTTCCTCGAAGCTATGAGGATTATTGTTCTCCTGAGGACGCAACAGAGGATTTTCAAAAGATTCAAAAGGCGGTGGAGGGGAGGGAACTTTTTTTATCCGTGACTTCGCTCGAGGAAGGGGAAGGACGTGTTCTTCTGAAAATTTATGCTCCTCAGACTCCCTTACTTCTCAGTGACATGATCCCTATTCTTGAGAATATGGGGTTTACGGTGATGACGGAAATCCCTCTCAAGATTCAACTCAGGGAAAATGAACAGGGATGGGTTCATTTGATTCAAGCGCAAGCGTCTGTGATGACCTTTGAGGAGGACCGGTGTGCTCTTTTAGAGGAAACCTTTAAGAAAATATGTCAAGGCGAGACGGAAAATGATGTGATGAACCGTCTTGTGTGTTTAGCTGGTTTTACGTGGCGTGAGTGTTTGATTTTTCGTGCCTACACAAAATATTTAAAGCAAATTCAAATTCCCTATAGCCAGGCCTATGTAGAGGAAATTCTTCTAAAGCACGTTGACATTATCAAGGCGTTTCGGAATCTTTTTCATGCACGTTTTAATCCTGCTCTTTCCTCTCAAAGAATCTTTCTTGAGCAGCAGACTTTAGCCCAGATTCAAGAGTTGTTAAAAGAAGTTGTGCACCAAAATGAGGAACGCGTTTTAAGGATTGTCCTCAGCCTGATTTGTGCAACATTACGCACCAAATATTATCAGACGACTCCTCAAGGGACTCCGAAACCTTATATTTCCTTTAAATTTGATTGTCATAAGGTGGAAGGGCTGCCACTTCCGCGCCCCCTTTATGAAATTTTTGTTTATTCCGAGCGGATGGAAGGTGTGCACTTAAGGGGTGGGAAAGTGGCCAGAGGGGGGTTGCGTTGGTCGGATCGTCCTCAAGATTATCGTCTTGAAATTTTGGATCTGATGAAGACCCAAATGGTGAAAAATGCCGTCACAGTTCCTGTTGGCTCTAAGGGTGGTTTTATTGTGAAGGGGGCTCATCCATCACCAGAGGCCTTCAAAGAAGCGGGGATTGAAAGTTACAAAATCTTTATCCGAGGCCTTTTGGATCTGACCGATAATCGCGTGGGGGGGGCTCTTGTGACGCCTCCTGATATGGTGCCTTGGGATGATGGGGATCCTTATCTTGTGGTAGCGGCGGACAAGGGGACCGCGGCCCGTTCTAATGATGCCAATGCTCTTGCCAAGGAGTATGGATTTTGGTTGGGGGATGCTTTTGCCTCTGGGGGATCTCATGGATATAACCATAAGCAGATGGCCATTACCTCTCGCGGTGCTTGGAAATCCGTTGAACACCATTTTCAGGAAATTGGCCTTAATCCTGAGACAACACCCTTTACGGTGGTAGGCATTGGGGATATGTCGGGAGATGTCTTTGGGAATGGGATGTTGCTTTCCCACAACATTCAGCTTTTGGGGGCTTTTGATCATCGCCATATCTTTCTTGATCCCTTTCCTGATCCAGCAATAAGTTATCAGGAGAGAGAGCGTTTGTTCCATCTGCCCACCTCTTCTTGGGCCGATTATCAAACGGATTGTCTTTCTCCAGGAGGCGGGATTTTCTCACGAGATTTGACCAGTATTCCTTTGTCTCAAGAGGTCAGACGTCGTTTTGAAATTCAAGAGGAAAGCCTCTCTCCAGACGCTTTGATTCGGGTTCTTTTAAGGGCCTCAGTTGATCTTTTATGGATTGGCGGGATAGGAACCTTTGTGAAGGCGTCTTTTGAAAATCACGCCGATGCGGGAGATAAAACCAATGATTTGCTCCGTGTCAATGGCCGCGATCTAAGGGCAAAAGTGGTTGCCGAGGGGGGAAATCTCGGTTTCACTCAAAGGGGGCGGATCGAATATGCGCTTTCGGGTGGTCATATTAATACAGATGCCTTAGATAATTCTGGTGGGGTGGACTGTTCGGATCATGAAGTGAATCTTAAGATTCTTTTTCAACATCTCATTGAAGATCAGGTGCTCACAGAAGAAGAACGCAACACCCTTTTACTTCAGATGACGGATGAGGTGGCCTCCCTTGTGTTATCTGATAACTATTGGCAAAATCAAGCGGTTGCTTTGGCTTACTCTCGAGGAGATCAGCTCTTGGAAGAGCATGGTCGTCTGATTAAAACTCTTGAGCAAAAGGGCCTTTTAAATCGTCATTTGGAAGCTTTACCTTCTGATGAAGAGCTTCAGCAAAGAAAGGCTTTGAAATTGGGGCTCACAAGGCCGGAGTTATGTGTTCTTCTCGCCTATGGCAAAATTGATTTGTATACAACCCTTTTAAACTCTTCCGATTGGGAAGATCCCCTTTTAGAAAAGGTTTTGTATAAATATTTTCCGCACGTGGTGGGAGAAAAATTTTCCAAAGCATGTGATACCCATCCTTTAAAAAGAGAGATTATCGCAACGCTGATTACCAACATCATTGTAAACACTTTAGGTCCCAGTTTTATCAACGAGATGTGCCAACTGACAGGCGCGCCAGAAGGTTTGGTGGTCAAGGCCACGTGGGTGGTGCGTAAAATTTTAAAATTGGGAGAGCTTGAGCGGGCTTATCTAAAATTTACAAATCCAGCGCTTCAACAGCAGGTGTTGTGGTTTATGGATCAAGTGATGAAACGTTTAGTCATATGGTTTTTGCGCCAAGAGAAAATGGAGCAGCCGATTGAGGTGATCGTCGACCGCTATCAAAAGGGTTTTGATGAATTGCGCGACACTGTTTTGAACCTTTTACCTCAAGAATCTTTGGTGACTTTAAAACATTCCCTGACGGTTTTTTTTGGGGTGGACATCTCTCGTCGTCTGCAAGAAACCCTTTTGGTTTTTGATTTATTAACTTTTGCGCCCGATATGATTCAGGTCAGTTTGTCCTTGAAGCGTCCAGTGGTGGAGGTGGCCCGTTTGTATTATGCTTTGGCAGAGTTTTTAGGATTGAGGTGGATGAACGAAACAACCCGTAATTTTTTGTGGGAGGCACCTTGGCACCGACGTGCTTTTCGTGAAATTCGGGAGCAGATGTTTTTGATCCAACAGCAATTGGCGCTTTATCTTTTGTCCCGCTATGCTTCCAAAATCCCCTTTGAAGAAAAGTCTCTTCTTTCTTATTGGCAAAAAGATCTTTCTGGGGGAGTAGAAAAATATCTCAGGGTTTTAGAAGAAATTCAAAAAAGTCCCCTGAAGGATTTTGCCCCCTTTGTCTTACTTGAGCGTGCATTGGAGCGTCTTTATGAAAAGACGGCGGGTGCGTGCACCATGACAGTTTCTTATTAGTGAGCTCTTGCCTTTTACTTTCCTTAGAAAACATTGATGTGGTGGGAGGGAAGGGATTTCTTTTGAAAGACATTTCTTTGACGGTGGAAGAAGGCAAACTGATCACGCTTGTTGGCCCCAACGGTGCTGGTAAGACGACCCTTTTAAAAGTGTTATTGAATCTTTTGTGCCCCACGCGGGGACAGGTGGAAAGAAGAAAAGACTTACGGGTGGGTTATATTCCGCAAAAATTTACGGCCAGTCCTCTGTTACCTTTAAGCGTAGAGTTTTTTCTGAACCTGACACCCAGTCCTCACCTGAGCGCTTATGAGGGGTTAACTCAGGTGGGGGCTTTGTCTCTTTTAGAGAAATCAGTCCAACATCTTTCGGGGGGAGAATTGCAAAAGGTTTTGTTTGCAAAAGCCTTGATGCAGGCTCCCAATCTTTTGGTGTTGGACGAACCTACCCAAGGATTAGATTTGGATAGTCAGGGGTTTTTTTATGCACTTTTAGAGGAACTTCGTGAAAAAAATCCGAAATTATCGATAGTCCTTGCATCCCATGATCTGTATGTCGTCTTAAGAACCAGTGATTTGGTGGTCTGTTTGAATCAACACATTTGCTGTATGGGGCATCCTGAAGCGGTACAGAAAGACCCCCATTACAAGCGCCTTTTTGGAGACCGATTAGCTTTAGTCCCCTATACCCATGTCCATACCCATACTCATTAAAATTTAAGAAAGTTCTTAGCGATTCTCAGGGGCAAAATCATAACGATTTATTAGATCTCTTCGATCAGCAAAAAGAAAACTTTTTGAAGACCTTTTTTCTTAATTCAGAGTTCCATATGTTATGAACGAGTATCGTCGCCTTGATTCAATTGGAAGGTCCTGGTACTCCTTTTGTGAGAAGTCTTGTGGGAAGAAATCAAGGGGCTTAATAGTGATGACGATGGAAGAACTGCAAAATCGCCTTTCTGATATGATGGCTTATGCGGCCCGTCAGGGGGCTGATGAGGCCGATGGAATTGCATTAGTGCAGGATTCTTGCACCTTAAAAGTCCGTCTTGGTGCTCTTGATCATCTGGATTGGTCCCAAGGGCTTCGCTTGGGTCTTCGGGTGATTGTGGGGCGTCGTCAAGCTTGTGTGACCACGAACAATCCTGATCCTCAAACCTTGACGGCTTTGGTGGATCGGGCGTTGTTGATGGCGAGAGTGGTTCCTGAGGATCCTTATTGCGGTTTGGCTTCCTCTTCCCAGCTTGTGCGAGATTTTAAAATCCCTCCATCGGACCCCCGCACGTTAACCATAGAAGAGATGACCTTGCGGGCTGAAGAGGCAGAAGATGCGGCTCTTGGGATCTCAGGTGTCACAAGTTCTGAAGGTGCCACAGTTTCATGGACGCAAAATGATTTTGTGCTGGCGGTTTCGAATGGCTTTGTGGGAGGTTATCGTTCCTCCTTATTTGATCTGGGAGTTGCGGTTTTAGCTGGAGAGGGCGACCATAAACAGATCGATGGATATTATTCCCAAGCCCGTTTTCTAGAAGATCTTGACGCCCCAGCTTTGGTGGGACAGCATGCGGGAAACAGGGCGGTCCGTCGTCTACATCCCCGAAAGGTGCTGACGGGGTCTTTTCCGGTGGTGTACGAAAATCTGATCAGCCCAAGCCTTCTGGGGCATTTAGTCTCAGGGATTACGGGATCTGCTATTGCTGAGAAAACCAGCTTCTTGTCGGGCGCCCTTGAACAGCCGATTTTTCCAGAAACCATCACAGTTATGGATGATCCTTTTCTTCCCCAAGGAATGGGCTCTTATCCCTTTGACGGAGAGGGAATCGCTCCAAAAACTCGCATGATTGTGGACCGAGGCGTGTTAAAAACCTGGCTTCTTAATTTGAGGGCGGGACGTCAATTGGGGCTGCCTTCCACAGGCCACGGCACGGCCGCCTTAGGGGGGGCTCCTGGAATTTCTTGCAGCAATTTTTATATGAAGCCTGGTTCTGAAACCCTTGAGGACCTCTTGAGCCCTATTTCCAGCGGCTATTTTGTCACGGATCTCTTGGGGCATTCCGTTAATAACTTGACAGGGGATTATAGTTTAGGCTCTTGCGGTTTTTGGATTGAGAAGGGGGAAATCCTTTACCCTGTACAAGGGGTGACGTTGGCGGGAAACCTTAAGGACATGTTTCAAGGATGCACTCCTGCCAATGATCTCATGTTTCGTGGCAGCATTTCTGCTCCCACCCTTCGAATTTCTGCGATGACGGTTGCTGGCCAATAAACGGCTAGGTTTTTAAAAAGCCTCGGTTCCCAATGATGGGAATTTTTAATGAATCTACTTCGTTAATTGATCTCGCATGCTGATGCAGGGGCATCATGGGCGGCGGTGGGGGATTAAAAAAAGGATAAGAATCTGAGTATCTAAAAATCACAAAAAATTTTCTTTTCTCTTTTAATGTTATTTTTTTTGTCATTTGCTTTGCTAGCCCCCCCAAGTTGAATTTATTTTTTTTTACATGTAAGTTTTATCAAAGTTTGCGCCTCCTGAAGAAAAGGTCTTTTTTGAGGGGGATGTGTTGCAACTTGTCTTAAAATTTCATCGTGATTATGGAAAAGTTTTGTTATGTCTTCACTTGTGTCCCTTAATTTGGCTCAGCTCCTTCAAGGACTCTGTGCTAAAACCTTCTCTTCCTATGAGGTAACGCAGGCGTATCTTCAGGCCATGGAACGAGGCCGTCATCTGAACGCCTATATTACAGAGCTTTCAGAAAGTGCCCTTCAAAAAGCACGGGAAAGTGATGCCTTTTTAGCCAAGGGACGTGGGCGGAAATTGGAAGGCATTCCCTTGGCCATCAAGGATCTTTTTTGTACGGCAGGTATTCGCACAACAGCGGCTTCCCGCATGTTAGGGAATTTTGTGCCGCCTTATGAATCCACAGTAACGGCAAAATTATTACAAGCAGGGGCCTTCTTTCTGGGGAAAACCAATCTTGATGAATTTGCTATGGGATCTTCCAATATGACCAGTGCCTTTGGCCCGGTAAAAAGTCCTTGGCGAATTCCTGGATCGATGGTGGATCTCGTCCCTGGGGGTTCTTCGGGTGGGTCGGCGGCAGCCGTTTCTTCAGGATTAGCGGTGGCGGCTTTGGGAACGGATACGGGGGGCTCGATTCGTCAGCCTGCTTCTTTTTGTGGCATTGTGGGGTTGAAACCGACCTATGGCCGGTGTTCTCGTCGGGGGATTGTGGCCTTTGCCTCGTCTTTTGATCAGGCGGGGCCCATGACTCGTACGGTTGAGGATGCGGCTCTCATGCTTGAGGTGATGGCGGGTCATGATCCTTGGGAAGCGACCAGCTCTCAAAAACCCGTGCCGGCTTATGCCCAGAATCTGACGGGAGATGTACGAGGATTGAAAGTGGGTGTGCCAAGGGAATATCAGGTTTCAGGGATGGCGCCTGAAATTCAGAAGCTTTGGGAGCAAGGCATTCAATGGTTCAAGGAGGCGGGCGCCGAGATCGTTCCTGTTTCTCTTGAAATGACCGGTTATGCGCTTCCCGTTTACTATATTGTGGCGTCAGCAGAGGCTTCCTCTAATTTGTCTCGGTATGATGGCGTGCGTTACGGGTCAAGAGCTCCAACAGACACCTTAGATCAACTCTATTCTAGGACCCGGGATGAAGGCTTTGGGACAGAAGTCAAACGCCGTATTTTAATGGGGACTTACGTCTTGTCCCATGGATCTTATGACGCCTATTATATTAAGGCCCAAAAGGTTAGACGTTTAATTTTTGAAGATTTTGAAAAGGTTTTTCAAAAAGTGGATGTCCTCTTGACTCCCAGCACACCAACTGCGGCATTTCCTCTTGGAAAAGAGCCTGCCGATCCTGTAACAATGTATTTGAATGATATTTTGACGGTTCCGGCGAATGCGGCGGGATTACCCGCCATTTCAGTGCCAGCGGCTCTTTCTTCCGAGCAATTGCCTTTGGGGCTTCAGTTGATTGGCCGTCCTTTTGATGAAGAAACCTTATTAAATGGGGCAATGGTGATCGAAAAAGCGGCGGCTTTTCCACCATTACCTTTTGTATAAAAAAGGGAGACAAAAAACGTGAATAGAGAGGTCTTTTCCGTTGAAGATGCAATTTTTCAAGGGGACACGGGCCCTTGGGAAATCGTCATTGGTCTTGAGGTGCATGCACAGATTATCTCAGATTCAAAGCTTTTTTCCGGATCTTCCACCGTTTTTGGCGCGGCTCCTAACACTCAAGTGTCTTTTTTGGATGCCGGTTTTCCAGGAATTTTGCCGATCCTTAACCAAAGATGTATTGAGCAAGCGGTGAAGACAGGATTGGGGCTTCAGGGACGCATCAATACAACCTCCCATTTTGATCGAAAAAGTTATTTTTATCCCGATTTGCCTACAGGGTATCAAATTTCTCAATTTACCTGCCCTTTAGTGGAAGGAGGGTTTTTAGAGGTGGAGCGAAAGGACGGCGTCTTAAAATCGATTGGAATTACCCGTCTTCATGTTGAGCAAGACGCAGGTAAAAGCCTTCATGATCTTTTTCCAAGTGCTTCTGGAATTGATTTGAATCGGGCGGGGATTGGGTTGATGGAAATCGTCTCAGAGCCTGATATCCGCACCATTGAAGAAGCGGCCCTTTATGTGAAAAAACTCAGAACACTGCTTCGGTGTTTGGGGACTTGTGATGGGAATATGGAAGAGGGAAGTCTTCGGGTGGATGCCAACGTTTCCGTCAGGCGTCCCGGACAGCCTCTTGGAACGCGGGCAGAAATAAAAAATCTGAACTCTGTGCGTTTCCTTCAACAGGCCCTCACTTATGAAATCAAACGCCAAGTTACCCTGTTAGAGGCGGGGGACACGTTAATCCAGGAAACACGTCTTTTTGATACAAACGTGGGCGAAACGCGCTCGATGCGGGCAAAAGAGGATGCGGCCGATTATCGTTATTTTCCTGATCCGGATTTGTTGCCTCTTGTCTTGAGGCAGGATTGGATTGAGGCTCTTCGTTCCTCGATCCCAGAGCTGCCTGATGAAAAGAAAAAGCGTTTTGAGAAGGCCTTTGGTCTTTCCTCTTATGATGCGGGTCTTTTAGTTGCAGAAGCCGAGATTTCCACCTTTTTTGAAGAGGGGGTTGCATCCCTCAAGAAGGGGACGCCAAAGCTTTACGTGAACTGGTTAATGGGGGATTTTTTTGGTGCCTTGAATCGCGATGGATTGTCCATTACTGAAAGTCCCTTGACACCTTCTCATTTGGTGGAGCTGGTGGAACTCATTGCCGATGGGACGATTTCGGGTAAAATTGCTAAAGACCTCTTTCAAGAAATGTGGGAGACGGGATCAAGGCCGGAAGCTCTTGTTGAGGCTAAAGGCTTACGGCAAGTCAGCGATGGGGCAGAAATTTTAAGGATCATCGACGGTGTGTTGGCAAAAGAACCAGAGAAAGTCGCCGAATATAAAGAAGGAAAAGAAAAGTTATTTGGATATTTTGTGGGGCTGGTTATGAAGGAAATGAAAGGTCGCGGTAACCCGTCTGTGGTTAATGAACTTTTGAAAAACGCCCTTAAGGATTAAAGAAGAGACCGATGATTCTTTCCTTCTAGGATCTTCCTTTTTTTTGATTGCGGTCTTGGAGGGTTTTTTTCCGTTGGGGTTTTTCTTTTTGGCGAAGGCGGGCTTGTTCTTTCAAAATCAGGGCGCGTAATTCTACGAAGTCCCATAGGGCCTGAACGGATGGATCTTTTGTTTTAACGGGGGGCAAAAAAGGCCATGATAGTTCAGACTTGGGCGATGTGATCAGCATTTTTTGAAACTCTTCCAAAGTTTTCATACGGGTCTTGAGGGCCGTGTAATCTTGCTGCAAGGCTTCAAGGGTCGATTTCACCCCTTGAAAATCTACCTCTTGGCTTGAAATTCCTTCCGTCTCCTGCAGGGACGGAGAAAGGGGAGAGCTCTTTTGTTGCGGGAGAAGACGTCGGACAAAAAAAGAAGCCATCTTTGAAATGCGCATTTGGAGGTTTTTTCCCTTCTCTCACCTGATTCAACCCTCGTCTGTCTCAAGGGGCTATCTTTGTGTTGCGTTTTTTCTTTCAATCGTGCTTATTTTTTCATAAGTTTCTTAAGGATTTTTTCTTTCCCAGAAAAAGATTTTTCTGATCCTCTCCTATCTTTAAGTGACGGCCCTTGCAAGGCAAGGGAAATCCCTTGCCAAAATTATTTTAAGGCCCGTGCGTGGGTGGGCCACGCCCCACCCTTTTAGCTTTTGGGGTTCTCTGGCGTAGAAGCACTTTCGGTTTGAGGAGTAAATCTAAATGCTCCTTCTTTAGCTTCGGATGACGCCTCTGGATTTCTCAATGAGGTCTCTCAAAGGGCCGGGACTACGGAAAAACGTATTAAGATTTCCAACAAGTGCGACAAAAAGGCTTGGTTCTAAAAGCGATATCTGCTCAAGAAGTGGAAATACTGGAATTTCATAAGCTGCGCCACAAACCCCAGGGCTGTCCCAACTCTCAAAAGGCGGAAGTTGAGAGACAAGTTCCAGGAACTGGTCTTTATCGGTTGTTGCAATGATTTCTAGAATCTCTTTTGAGTGATGAAAGTCAAAACTCTCCCAATTTTTAAGAGGGGGGAGTTGGGAGACAAAACTTTTAAAGAGGTGGTTATCAATTTCCGCAATACTTTTGAGAAGGCTGACGCTATTTTCTCTAAAATTATTCCAATTCTCAAAAGGCGGGAGTTGCGCGACAAGTTCTCTAAAGCGTGCTGGATTAATTTCTCCAATACTT
>CAZGKG010000041.1:0-10515 GCA_964525615.1 uncultured Rickettsiales bacterium
CAGATCTGATAAGAGCGTTAAAGAGCGCTCATTAGAGCCTATATGTTGAGATCCTCAAGAGGTAAGAGAGAAAATTTTCTCCTCCATACACGTTTAACGGAATCTACCATTTTGGTCTTTTCTTCCTGTGATTCAAGGAGGAAAGACCGCTTTTTATTCAAGTCAAGACAGATCTGAGATATTTGATTCTATTGAGATCCCCGCTCTTGGGAGGTTATCCCTCATCAGCTCAACCTTGTGAGAAGGGGACTCTTTCCAAGGCTCTTTACGTGAAATGCCAAAAATGATGGGGGCTGCTCTTAATCAACTCGCTCATCAACACCTTTGGGGGAAAGATTCAACATGCCCCATAAGAAGGGATCAATCTCTCCGTCAAGAACGGCTGGCGCATTTCCCACCTCAACTCCTGTCCTTAGATCCTTTACCAATTGATAGGGTTGCAAGACATAAGAACGAATTTGGTGCCCCCATCCGATTTCGGTTTTGGCGTCGTTGGTGACTTGACTTGCCTCTTCGCGACGGCGTAACTCAAGCTCATAAAGACGTGCCTTCAACATATCCATCGCTTGGGCACGATTTCTATGTTGGGATCGATCATTCTGACATTGTACGACAATATTGGTGGGCAAATGGGTGATGCGGATGGCACTATCGGTTTTGTTGACATGCTGACCACCGGCTCCTGAGGCGCGATAGGTGTCAATCCGTAAATCTTTTTCCAGAATTTCAATTTGGATGCGGTCATCAATTTCGGGGTAAATCCAGGCTGAGGCAAAGCTGGTATGACGGCGAGCGGAAGAATCAAAAGGCGAAATCCGTACCAAACGATGCACGCCACTTTCTCTTTTAAGCCAACCATAGGGATGGTTTGCTTTAGGTGTCCGGGCGATTTTTAGCGTTGCGGATTTCAATCCGGCTGTATCTCCCTCACTTTCTTCCAAAAGTTCAACCTTGTACCCCTTTTTTTCCGCCCAACGCGTGTACATCCGCAACAACATTAAAGCCCAGTCTTGGGCCTCCGTTCCACCAGCACCTGCATGAATCTCTAAGAAACAGTTATTTTGATCCGCTTCTCCCGAAAGCATGGCTTCCAGCTGCAAAAAAGTGATAGTTTGATGGAGCATATCCAAATCTTTTAAAGCATCCCTTAAAAGATCGTGATCTCCCGCTTCCTCCGCAAGAGTCAGAAGTTCAGACAAATCTCTGGTTTGCTGTTGAAGGGAGTTTTGCTTGTCAATCTGACGGGAGAGAGCCTCTCGTTCCTGCATAATTCCTTGAGCTTCTTGGGGATTATTCCAAAGGTCAGGATCTTCAGCAGCCTTGTCTAGAGTTTTAAGGCGATCAAGGGCATAATCCCAGTTAAAGATGCCTCCTCAAGAGATCGAGAGCCTCTTGAATCTCTTGAATTTTCTGATGAGATTCTGGAGGGATCATTGTCCCCCCCCTTCAAGAAAATTTTCCTCTACGAAAGACCAGTTGATTAAATGATCTAAAAATATTTGGGCATAATCAACACGGCGATTCTGGTAATCCAGATAGTACGCATGTTCCCAAACATCACAGGTTAAAAGGGCTTTTTTCCCCTGCAAAAGGGGAAGTTCGGCGTTAGAAGTGGTGACGATCTCAAGATCTCCTGTAGAAGACAACACAAGCCACGCCCACCCACTTCCGAATTGACCAAGGGCTGCCTTTTTAAAGAGGTCCCCAAAGTTTTCAATGCTGCCAAATTTTTGAAGGAGTGCTTTTTTTAAAGGCCCATCAGCGGGCTCCCCCCCCCCTCC
This sequence comes from uncultured Rickettsiales bacterium, assembly GCA_964525615.1. Lineage (GTDB taxonomy): Bacteria > Pseudomonadota > Alphaproteobacteria > Holosporales > CAZGKG01 > CAZGKG01. Next base: position 1,782 of record CAZGKG010000041.1, read on the forward strand.
GGGTTTTAAAGAATTCCAATAAAAGGAGTGATTCCACACTTGGGCCGCATTATTAAAAATAGCTTTTTGGGCGGGGTCTTTAAAAACTTCTGGGATTAAATCCTCTAAAGTCTCCTGTGCAAGGGGGGTTCCCTCAGTGAGGGTGTTTAAGGTGTTGAGATACCCTTGATGATGTTTGTTTCGATGAAAATCCAGAGTTCGGGCAGACAAATGAGGTTCAAGGGCCTCTAGGCTATAAGGCAATCCTTCCAGTGTGAAGGCCATGATTTAATCTCCCTTTATCAATCTTTATCCAACAACATTAGAGGCAGCTTTCCTTTTATTCAAGGGTAAACTCATAAAATTCAAAAAGGTTTTTGAGGACTTTTTTCTTTTGGAATAAAGTCCTCATCAATCTTCAGAAAAATCTGTTGAAGGTTCCATGAGGTAATCATTAAAAAATTCTGGATCCTGAGCAGCTTTTCTCGATATCTGGCAAATAAACCTCCAATTATTAGAGTTCTCCTCCAGATAGAGCTCAAGACGGCGCATCATCTGAGGAGATAGAAATTTTTCAGGCCTCCTAAGTAATTTTTTAACACTCTCAAGAGCGATGCAATAATTCATGGCTGTGTTACACACACTGTTGACCCTGCCATCTGCAGCAGCCGGTAAATTCCCTGAAATTAAATTTTTACAAGTAATTTTTGAGCCTTCAAGCTCTTCAGCAGTTTTTTTTTCGACCTCAAGAGGAAGGTGTTCTGGATTTTGAAAAATTTGTGACTCATCTTCAAGCATTTTCCAAAGGGTATCCATCTCAAGGGATTTGGCTATCTCGTCTTTAGGGCCTTTTTCTTTTTCTGAGTCCGTGACATTAAGGATCGAGGCTAGATTACCCTTGTCGTTTTGGCTGTAGCTTTTCTGAAGACTAAAAGTAAAAAAGACGCCCAATAAAATTCCCAATCTGATCTTAAGTCTTCGATTGTTTTCCTCCCCCACCTGAAACTCCTTATCTTTTTTTAGTAAAGTTCATATTATTTTTATCCATAAAAAACAATATGTTTTTATATATTAAAAAAAAATTTTTTTTTTCAAGAGGCCAAAGTGATTAAGAAAAAGAGCTTTTTTTATTCTGCGGGGTTTTTTGAATGTAATTTTAAAGATAATTGGCAAAAAAAGGGCGGTATTTACGACAAAAAAGAAAAAATAGACTCTTGTCTTTTAAGAAATTTTAAACAAAAGTGCTGTTTATTGCCAGAGTCGTTTGGATAAAAAAATGACATTTGAGAAACTTTTGGTTATTTAACAGTGGAGTTTTCAGTCTATGGTTAGTGCACAAGCGCTTCAACAAGAGTCTTTTGTAGCCGATCAGGTGCATTGCACGGTCAAATGGTTCAACCTCCAAAAGGGGTATGGATTTCTTGCACCTTCTGATGGATCATCAGATATTTTTATGCATTTTTCTGTTTTGGAACAATCGGGGTGTTACCATGTCTGTCCTGGAGACGAAGTCGTTTGCGAAACAGGATTCGGGAAACGTGGGATTCAGGCAACCAAAATTTTTAGCATAAAAAGTATGGGGGGAGAAGAAGATGCTCAAAAAATATTTTCACCTCTTTCATCTCTTGTGCTGGAGGAAAAAACAGGTTTTGTAAAATGGTTTAATATCCTGAAGGGATACGGTTTTATTCAACCAGATGATGATGGGCGTGATATCTTTATTCACACGGGTGTTTTACGTCGTATTGGCGTGGATCGTTTGCCTCCAGGGAAACATGTGCGTGTCAAGGTGCTTTCCACAGAACGCGGTCGAGAGGCTCGGGAAATTTATCTTGATCGGGATATTGTTTCTGATGAGGAGGACTAGAGAGGAAGTCCATTTGGTTTTTTTCTCGCAAAAGTGAGGGGTTTCAAAAAACAGGATTTCAACTTGTTTGAAGAGATATGAAATTTTGTTGATGCCTGTTGGGCTTGTGGGATTATCTGCCAACTCAGGGAGAATTTTACATAAGTCCATAACTTTGTAATTATAAAAAAAATCTTCAAGAGGGTTTTTTAAACCATCAAAAGGAGACCTCTTTTCCTCACTCAGAGTCCCCCATGTGTTGTGAGCGCGTACATTTTTAAGGAACTCTCGCCTTAGGGACGTCTTCTGACTTTACAGGGAACTTAAAAAACACTTACCTTAAAAAGGCAATTTTTTGCTGGTAAGAGGAAGTATTTTTTTACTGTTTAAGGATGCGATAGGATTTTTCCCTCAAAGCCCAGACCCATTTAAGATGGGCACACAACCTACTAAGATTGAGAGCGTGCGGTTATCATTTCGCAAAATGTCGACAGAATGTTAATTCCTATTGTCAAATAATGGAAGACAAGCTATTAAAAATAATACAAAATAAAATAAAAAAATGAAATAAAAATTACAGGGCAGGGGACATTGAGCTTAGATAAAAAAAAATTTGAATTTTGTTTTCAGCTTTATATCGGGCTGATTGCTTCTTTAGGGGTTATTTCGAGCACTCTTATTCTTCCTTGCTTCCCCGTCATGGGGGTCGATCTGGGTATCGGAGATCAAATTGGTGTTTGGGTCATGACCACATTTCTTGTGGGGGCCGCGTTAGGACAGTTTTGTTGGGGACCCCTTTCTGATAATTATGGCCGTCGTCTTCCTTTGTATTGGGGGCTTTCGGTTCTTCTTATTGCTTCTATTGGAGGATTTTTTGCTGAAACGGCTCTTCAAATTGGCATTGTGCGTTTTTTTCAAGGCATGGGAGCGGCATCGGGAAATACGATCGCGCGGGCTATTTGTCGTGATCGTTATCAGGGCACCTCTTTTGAAAAGATCATTGCTTTAATGTTTACAGTTATCCCTCTTGCTTCTGGGGTAAGCCCCTTCATGGGAGGCATTTTTCAAAATCTTTTTGGATGGCGGTTTTGCTTTTTATTTCTTTTTTCGATCGTCTTTATTTTAATTCTGGCAACGGCATTTTTATTAAAATCTCTGCCAAAATTGTACCAAAAAATTTCTTTCCGTAAAATTGGCGAAGAATATCGCTTGATCCTCTCTGGTTCTCAGAATATTTGGATACTTTTATGTGTTATAGGTATTTTTATTTGTCACTTTTCTTTTTTAACCGCCTTTCCATGTCTTGTTCAGCAATTTTTTGATTTAAGTAGCTGGGTTGTCTCAGTTCTTTTTGTCGGTTTTGCTTTAGGTACTTTTTTGGGAGGATTTTATCAGTTAAATTGGGGACGAAAAAAACCCATTGAAGAAAATTTATCCACCTGCTGGAAAATTATTTTTTTGTCGATTGGGGGGAATCTCTTGTTCAATTTTATCAATGGAGATTCTCTCATCGTCTATCTGATTTTGATGATGTTTGTGGGTGGATGCACCGCCATTGTAAATTCTGTTAGTTGTGCCTTTTTGTTGCGTCGTAACAGCCCAGAGATTGCGGGTGCCTTATCCTCTCTCATTGGAGTATCCCAAACCTTAGCATCAGCTATTGGAAGCTTTTTTGCTTCTTGGGTCACAACTCCTCTTCTTTCAATCCTATTGATTTCTCTTGGGGTTTTTCTTTGTTTTTTTTCCTATCGGCAGATTCAATGGAATAAAAAAGAAGTTTTTATTGAGGGAGAGGTTGTTGTTTCCCCATAAAACTCTTTCCCATCACAATCATCTCTGATAGAAAAAAACCTCTCTTTTTTGATTGAAGATATTGGATTCTGTGGCGTTTTCTCAAAAAATCTTTATTTACAAAGGGCCAGGAGCTAGCCGCGCTTCGATCCAACACCTTAAAGAAAGTCTTTCTCTTTTTGTGGCCCCTGAAACACTGGCATTTTTAGGTCCTCGAGAATTATTAAAAGCAGAATGGCGGGAAAAAGCCCATCTGTTGGTGATGCCTGGAGGAAGAGATCTTCCCTATGTAAAATATCTTCATGGGCAAGGCACAGAGATGATTCGTCAATTTGTAAAAGAGGGTGGCAGTTATTTAGGTATTTGCGCAGGCGCCTATTTTGCTGCAAAAGAGATTTTATTTGATCAAGGACCTCCCCATCAGCCCATTACTGGAAAGCGTGCCTTAAGTTTCTTCGAAGGGCGCGTACGAGGACCTCTTTTTAGCCCTTATGACCCAAACTCTTTTTTAGGAATGCGTGCTGTTTCTTTGAAGTGGAACAAAGCCTATCCTTGGGCGGAGGAGGGAGTTTTTGTGATGAATGGAGGCGGTTTTTTTGAAAAAGCTGATCAAATACCAGAAATAGAAGTTTTGGCTTCTTATGGGGAAAAAGAAAACTCCTTTCCTCTTATCTTGCATCGATTTTACGGTCTCGGGCAGGTGCTTCTTAGCCAACCTCATGTTGAATACGTCCCTGCTTTACTTGAAGCTTCTGATCCCTTTATTGCAAACTTTCTTCCTCTTTTGCATCAAAGTAATTCCTTAAGGAAGCTCTGTTTTCGTTTCTTCCTGCAGCGATTGCTTCCAACTTTTTTTCAGGAAAACGATCTGTGATGTTTTCTTAAAAAAAGAGAGTGTTCCCAAGAAAAAAGAACTGTGCCATAAGTGCCCTTATGATTTTAAATCAATTAATTCAGCGTTTGGGAAGATTACCAGGCTTAGGACCCCGTTCGGGTCGGCGGGTGGCGCTACATCTTTTAAAGCGGCGTTCTCAGGTATTTGAACCCTTGATTCGAACTCTTCAACAGGCCTATGACCGCCTTAAGCCTTGTGGGATATGTGGTTTTTGGGATGAGATAGATCCCTGTCACCTCTGTTGCGACCTGAAGCGCAACAAAAATATTTTGTGTGTTGTGACAGACATGGCGGATGTCTGGGCACTGGAACGGACGGGTTGTTATCAAGGTGTGTACCATGTGCTAGGAGGTCTTTTGTCGGCTCTTGAGGGCATCGGGCCTGATCAGTTGAATCTTAGCTCTCTTTTAGACCGGTGTCTTAAATGCCCCCCTCAAGAAATTATTTTGGCTTTGAGCCCCACGATTGAAGGCCAAGCAACAGCCCACTATTTAATGCAAGATTTAGAAAGAATAGGATCTTTTCCGATTTCTTCTTTAGCGCGGGGCATTCCCTTAGGCGGAGAGCTTGATTATCTTGATGAGGGAACCTTGACGGCTGCTTTTTCAGGAAGGAAGCTTCTTTAATCGGGAGAGACTCTTTCTTTAACGAATTGATTTGGGTATCATTGCTACAATAAAAAAGTAGAATTTTGGGGGAGTTAAGGAGATAAAGATGACCGATCTGGAGGCAAAAGTTTATATCGCACAAGTCAGGATCTTTTACGAAGATTTGGTGTATTATGCAGGACTCAATCTTGCTTTTATTTTAATCTGGCTTTTTTTTTCCGCTTCTTGGTCTTTTTGGCCTGGATGGATCATTTTGGGATGGGGAGCAGTGCTTTTAAGAAGGGCTTTTACTTTAAGATTATTTTCTATGAGCAAATTGACCCATTGGATACCTTTTTGTTCACAAGATTGGGAAGAGCGTCAACTGCAAAAACTGATCACAGAGGATTCCTCAACCATTTCAAAGACAGACTCGCCGGAAAAATAAATTTTTATTCTTTTAGCCCATTCTTATTTTTGGGTTGATTTAACGCTTCATGGGACTGGGAAAGAATGCCTGGTCCCTTCCTTTTTTTGGGCTCTTTTTTTAATATTTTTACTTGAAAAAATTTTCTTATCAAAAAACAACAAGCTTCTTGTCTCTTGAAAAGGCAAACGTTAGGATCAAGGGGGGCGAGGTGACGGCTTCGCTCAAGAACAAGCCAATTTAAGAGGACTTATGGCCGGCCATTCCCAGTTCAAAAATATCATGTATCGCAAAGGGGCCCAAGACGCAAAACGGGCTAAGATTTTTACTAAAATTATCCGTGAGTTGACGGTTTCTGCAAAAATGGGGGGCGCAGACCCCGAGGCAAATTCCCGGTTACGTGCCGCGATTTTGAGTGCACGCACGGCCAACATGCCGAAGGAAACTCTTGAGCGTGCGATTAAACGTGGTGCTGGGGGCGAAGACACAACCGATTATCAAGAAGTGCGTTATGAGGGGTACGGACCGGGAGGTGTCGCCTTAATTGTAGAAACCCTTACCGACAACCGGAATCGTACGGCACCCGAGGTGCGTTCCATTTTTAGTAAACATGGGGGTAGTTTAGGTGAAATCAATAGCGTCAGCTTCATGTTTGATCGACGGGGCGTGATTCGATACCCAGCAACCCTTTTAGCAGATACGTTATTAGAAATTGCCCTTGAGGGGGGGGCCCAAGATCTCCGCACAGATGAAGAGGGCCACGAAGTTTTGTGTGACATCGAGGATTTTGGTGGGTTACGTGATCTTTTAATCAGCCGTTTTGGAGATCCGGAGGCCGTACAATTAGCTTTTATTCCCAAAGTAACAACTCCCCTCAGTGGCGCCCTTTTAGAAACATTAGGCAAACTCATCGATACCCTTGAGGACAATGATGATGTCCAAAGAGTTTGGTGCAATGTGGAAGAAGGGGAGGGCACGTCTTAATGTCTTTAAGCCCCCGGTATGTGACAACCCCTATTTATTACCTAAACGGCCCGCCCCATCTAGGCCATGCCTATACCACCATTGCGGCAGATTTTATGGCGCGTTTTTGGCGTCTTGAAGGAAGAAAGTGTTATTTTCTTACGGGATCGGACGAATATGGCCAAAAGATAGCTGCTGCTGCTGCTGCTCAGAATGTATCTCCTCAAGTTTATGTTGATCAAATGGTCCTTCCCTTTCAAGAAATGGTGCGGCGATTAGGTGCCACCGCGAATGATTTTTTACGCACAACAGAGGCCCGCCATCAATCGGGGGCTCAGGCCTTTTGGCTTCAATTGCAGGAGGCAGGATTTATTTATCGCGGTACCTATTCAGGATGGTATGCGGTCACAGATGAGGCCTATTATAGCGAAGAGGACATCAAAGACGGAAAAGCCCCCACAGGAGCTCCCGTTACCTGGATGGAAGAGGTCTGTTATTTTTTTAAATTATCCGCTTTTCAAGAGCCGTTATTACGTTTTTATGAAGAAAATCCAAATTTTATCGCACCTTCTTCTCGTTATAATGAAGTGAAACGTTGGGTAGAGCGGGGACTGCAAGATCTGGCTATTTCTCGGTCTCATTTTGCTTGGGGAATCCCCGTGCCTGGGGATCAAGAGCATGTGATGTATGTTTGGGTGGAAGCTCTTTCCAATTATATCACCGCTTTAGGATATCCTGATGAAAAAACAGATCTTTTCAAAACCTTTTGGCCTGAAGCGCTGCATTTGGTGGGAAAAGATATTTTGCGTTTTCATGGGGTCTATTGGCCCGCTTTTTTGATGGCACTGGGCCTTCCTTTACCTCGGAAAATTTTTGCCCATGGGTGGTGGACGAACAAGGAACAAAAAATGTCCAAATCCGTTGGGAATGTGGTGGATCCTTTTCGTTTGGTAGAGGAGTATGGTCTGGATCCCTTGCGATATTTTTTGTTACGAGAAATTAGCTTTGGAGGCGATGGAGATTTTTCTGAAAAAGCGCTTGTGGGTCGATTGAATGCTGATTTAGCCAATGATTTGGGGAATTTAGTCCAACGGGTTCTTGGGTTTATCCACAAACACCTTCAAGGAAAAATGCCCGAGTCCTTTCCTGAGACCGCCCTTCCTCAAGGCACCCACTTAAGGATCTGGGGGGAAGAACTTTATCCTAAGCTTCAAAACTGTATTGAAGCTCAAGCCTTAAGCAAATATCTTGAGATCGTCTGGGAAGGAATTGCGCTGGGGAATCAGTTTGTGGATCTTCTCAAACCTTGGGTCCTTGTGAAAAGCGAGCGAGTAGAAGACCACCATATCTTGCAAGAGGGAATGGCCACCTTGTGTGAAACTTTACGGATCATTGGTATTTTTATTCTTCCTGCAATGCCTCAGTCAGGAGAAGGGGTGTTAAAGCAACTGGGCCTTTTGTTGAGTTCTCCCTGGACTCTTTCTGAGATTCCCTCATTAAAAACCCATGCCGCTTTCCCGCCCCCGTCTCCTCTTTTCCCCAGAAGGGACGTGTCTCCTTAAACTCTACTGTCTCTTAGGGGGCATCGCAGGATCGTATTCGAATATATCATTCTCATCTTTGAATGTTACTTTTTTCTTAGCAGATTTTTGATTAGATGGAGGGGGAGGAACGGATGCAGGTGGTGCATCTGGATCAATTCTTCTTACGCTTTTAAGAGTGACATTATTCTGATCACTTCTTTTAGGATTTTTTATTTTTTCTTTTAATCGTCCTGCTAATTATTTTACCTTTCTTGCTGATTGTTGCACCTTCTTCACTACTGTGCCTGCTGGTTTTTTTACCTGCTCTCCAGCATTGGTTTCCTGAGAAGTCAACAATATGATTCCCCACATGGCAAACAAGATTTTGTTAAGATTTTTTTTCATCAGAAGTGTCCTTTAAAAAATTTCTAAAAAAGGGGCTAAGAGGCGGGGAGGGGGATCAGCCATACGAGGAAAAGACTCAGAAGATTAAGTGAGGCTTTAAAAATGTTAGCCCCACTTCCATTAATCCCAGTCAGATTCAGATTCAGATTCAGATTCAGCGTATCCTTGATCTTGACGCCGTTTATCTATAGCGCTCTCCAGGGAACTCTTCTTTGGAGAATTAGAATAAACATTTTTCTCATTTTCGGGAACTTTTTTTAGTTTAACTCCCTTTTGAATGTCCACAAGTAACGCAGATTGATTTGGAGCTCCTGGTTG
>CAZGKG010000042.1:0-2477 GCA_964525615.1 uncultured Rickettsiales bacterium
GAAACTCGCCGGGCGTCTTATTTTCGCCTCTAACACCTGCCAACAAAATAGCGCCCTCTAAGGGTAATTGGGGCGCAAAGCCTTGTTCAATTTCATTGTCGGTGGGCAAATGTCCTGTTTTATAATCAATAATTTCAGCTTTCCCTCCTTCAAACAAATCAATTCTATCGGCTCGGGCTGTGAGTAAAAATTCCTCACCCCCATAGATCATGAGAAGCTTTCCCCTGACCTCCGTTAAGCTTTTAAGAAAGGGATTTTCAGCCCGACGCTTTGCCTCATGCTCCACAAACCAGGCGGCGATTTGACAAAATCGCGGCCACCAAAAGGTTAAAAGGCCGGGACGATTTTGATAGGGAGCTAAAAGGCGCCGGCCTTTTTCCAAAAGGTCTTCCAGTTCGCCTTTTCCACCTTCTGAGATAAAGCCCTCACATGCTTGATGAATGATCTTTCCCAACAAAGCAGGGGACGGCTCTTGATCTAAGGGATCTAAGGGCTTCAGCTTTAAAATGTGTCGCGCGTATAGGGCATAGGGGTCGCGTCGCCATAATTCCACTTGTGTCACCGATAAAGAGCGAGGTCTGGCTTCCAAAGGAGGGCAAGGAGCCGGCGGATACTCAGGCAAAAAGGTGCGGGGTGTTTCCATCTGACGGGCCCACTGACGCCAACAGGAGGGTTCATGTAATTTTTGCCCCGAAGCCTCAAGGGTCGCTTGAAGCCGTAAAAGAAGGCGAGACGGCAAGGTGGGGGTCCCTTGGCGGCGGGTACTGCGGGTCATAAAAACTTTCTCTCCCCCAAAGGCTTGACAGAAGTCATGGGCCATCAAGCCGACGCGCCTTTCAAGAGAGGGCAGACCGATTTCTTCTCTCATAGGACGGCTTAGCCAGGGATCGCCCCCTTCGTCTGTAGGCCAGGTGCCTTCATTGAGGCCACCTAAAATCATAACATCCGTCTGAATGAGGCGCGACTCCAACGTCCCTAAAATCTGAAGGCGGGGATGGCCTTCTTCTTCTGGGACAATGGTTTTTTGACTTAACAGATGATGGAAGATTTCGGTGTAATCTTGAAAATTACGTTTTCCAAAAGCTGCGCCTTTTTCTTCAATCTCCTGAAGAAGGGTTTTCAGGGCTTGTACCTCCCGCGTTTCTTCTGGGACCTCTCCTCCCATCAGACGTTCGACGCATAGGCGGTGAAACATAACCCAAGAAGAGAAAAAATGCGTCTCCTGAAGGGCGTCCACAAGAGGAGACAAACAATTCTCTAAATATCTGAGGGCTTTTTGAAGGGTGTGCTTTTTAGGAGCCTTTTCAGGAATCATGTCGGAAAGCTTCCCCCATCCTTGAGAGGGCCGAATCCCCCTTAGGACTTGTTTTTCGAACGCTTGAATCAGGCCTGATTTGAGGAAAGAGGGCGCCCCTTGTCCTACCCACGGATGTTTGAGAAGAGCCAGAAGGTTACTGGCAGAGCCTCCTTTTTCGGAAAATCCCTCTAACACCAACAGCATTAAAATTCCCAAACGGCTTCTTTGTAAGGGCACTCCTGAGGAATCTCGTAAATTGATATTCCAACGTTTCATATTTTCCTTCACAAAACGCGCTAAAACAGGATCAGGACTGATAAGAGTCGCCCGCAGGTGGGGATTTTCCAGCGTTTGTCTTAAGAGCAGAGCGATTACAAGACTTTCCTCGTGTACATCACGACAGGAAATCAAGGACAGTCCAGCCCCTCCCTCAGGTCCGAGATCAGAGGTTAAGGAAGGGCTTGGACGAAAGGTCTCCTTTAAAAGACGCTCCCGGGGAGAAGAGGAAAGAGAGGAGGGGGAGGTGCTCTCTCCCCAATATCGTATCGAAGCGGGGTCCACCTCAACTTCCTTTAAAAGACGTGCTAAATTGCACTGGGGATGGGTGGGGGCCGTCGCCTCATGAAGATCCTCTTGCGACAGAAGTGTCAGACCTGGTAAGACAACCCTACTATGGGGAAGGCGTGAGATGGCTTTGATCAAACGTCGGGTCGACGGCATGGTACCGGTAGAGCCGGCCACAATCACCCAATCTTGAGGAGGGTCTTGTTCCCACTGGGTTAAAAGCCTTTCTACGTGATTTTTTTGAAGGATGTAGGGCTCAATCCACCCCATCTTTTTCCTTTTTTCAGGCCATACATCGAGAATAATCTTTAAAAAATCTAAGATGATTTGCCAGTGATGAGCGAGTTCTTCCCCTACAAGCCCCTTGAGTTGATGGAGATCAATTTCCTCGATTGTTGCTTGATCCAAAAGGCCCACCAAAGATTCGGCAAGTTTAATGGCGGTGATAAAAGGAGGGGGAAGAACCCCCCGTTTTTTTGAGTCTTCTTGTTGGTGCTTGAGAATGAGATCCGTTAAAATGCCTAAGCGTTCCAATGGGTGAACTGGGGTTTGATCTTCAGGAAGGGAGGAGAGATCTAAAATCAAGGGGTCCAGGGCATCAAGACAGTAAATTTGA
>CAZGKG010000042.1:2487-10242 GCA_964525615.1 uncultured Rickettsiales bacterium
ATTTGAGGCAAAAGAACCGCTCCTTGAGGGCTTGTCTTCCGGAGAGATTCTCTCAGCTCAAGGGCTGCGCGATGATAGGGAAGAAGGATCGTTGCTCGCCCCAACATTTGGGGCTCTGGCAGAAGCGCCCTCAATCCCTTTGCAAAACAGTTTAGAAAGGGAACAGAGGGCGGAATTTTAAAAAAAACGGAGGGGGGCGTCACAGGAGAGGGAGATCCTGATATGCCTTATGGGTTCCCACATGGAACCAACTGCCTTTCCACAAGAACCCATGAAGGGTTTTTTTAGCAATTAAGGCGTCCCAAAAAACCTTTGCAGAAAAATATCCCGGCTCAAAGATGTTGAGGTTCTGAGGATCAAGAATTTGTACCCCCGTGTACACAAAGGGGGCTTCCCCTTGATCGCCCCGAAAGGTTAGGCCGCCATGGGATTCTTCAAAGAAATCTCCCCGGCCTTCATATCCCCAGGCATTTTCTTTGGGTAAAATCCCTAACAAAGCCTCCACTCTTTTTCCAGAATCCTCAAGATGACGCCACGCTTGTCCCATTTGGGAAAAGAGGGAAACTGATTCATGGGGATCAAAAATCACATCCCCGTTCACAACCCAAAAGGGGGTGTGTCCCAACAAAGGAAGGGCTTGGCGAATGGCACCTCCTGTTTCCAGGAGGGAGGTCTCATGGGAGATCTGAATGCGTTCAAAACGTCCCTCCCACAATTTTAAATAATCGTCCACTTGAGGGGCCAGATAGTGGGTGTTGACGACAAGATTTTTGACGCCTGTTTGTGCGAGACGCTCTAAAATGAACTCTAAGAGGGGGCTTCCCCACGCAGGCAAAAGGGGTTTGGGGCATGTTTGCGTCAAAGGCCCCATGCGTTTTCCCAACCCTGCACATAACACAAAAGCTGTCTCAAGCATTTTTATTTTCCCCTTCCTTTCGGAAACATCTCGTCCCACCACAATTTTAAATCCTTGGCTAAAGGCGAGGCAAGGCCTTTTTCGATTTCGTGCCACACGCGGGGAAGGTAGGTTTGCATTTCTATTTTCTGATCCCGCTTAATCCGTCTTAAGAAAATACCCAAAATTTTGCTGGCCCGTTGCAGTCCCAAAAGGGTATAGCTTTTTTCAAAACCATCTCGATCAAAACCCTTAGGTTGACGGTTGAGATAGTAGGCCTTCATTTCTGCCTCAAAAGAATCGCTGATTTCAATCCGAACGTCTTGGAGCAAAGACATGACGTCATAGGCCTGAAAGCCAAAGCCTGCGTCTTGAAAATCCAGAACACCACAGGATTCTTTGCCATTCCCTTTCAGTACCATTAAATTATCCACATGATAATCTCTTAAGACAAGAACGGGTCTTTTAGAGTGATGGGTTTCCAAAGGCGCCAATGTTTTTCTCCATACCTCTAAAGCCTCTGCTTGTAGTGCTGGCTCGAGAGGGGTTTCCATTCCCCAGTTCCAGAAACTTCCCATCTCCTTTAAAAGCGCCTTGATTCCAAAGGAAGGCACGTCCTCTTGAAGGGGAATTGTCTCCAGCTGCAACAGGACCTCAATGGCTTTTTGGTAAAGGGATTTTTGAGAGGCTCCTTCTAACAGGGCGCGACGATAGGTGATATCGCCAAAATCCTCCAACAGCATCAACCCATCCTCTGGCTCGAAGGCATATACCTTGGGTGCGCGCACTCCGTGTTTTGTGAGAAGGGCGGCAATTTTTAAAAAGGGACGGATGTCCTCCTCAGGAGGGGGTGCATCCATCAACACCACCTGCGGCGCGAACCACGGTTTTTGAGTGTAGAGGCGAAAATAGGTACGAAAAGAGCAATCTCCCGCCAAAAAGGTTTCCTGAAGATCCGAAGGTGCCCCTTGCGCCCTTAAAAAGGATTGCCTCAAATGGTGGCGTTCAAGAGGGGAAGGAGAGAGTCCTGCCATAAAGCACTTCCTTTCAAAGACAGGGTTCTTAACCCCGTTGTTGGGTTCTGAGTCAGGGTGATCCATAGCGGATCTGGGGGGAGGAAAGGCAAACGTTCGGGCCATTCAATGAGGGTGATTCCTTCTGCCCAATGGTCTTGAAGCCCTAATTCTGGGACTTCCTCGGGATCAAGACGATATAAGTCTACATGCCACACCTCGGCGTTTGGGGTTTCATAGGGCCAAATTACTGGAAACGTAGGGCTTGGAACCTCCACCATTTCTGGGATCATGAGATGTTGGATTACAAAACGCGCAAAGGTGGTTTTTCCTGCCCCCAAATTTCCTTGCAATAAAAGGACGTCTGAGGCCTTCAATTGCCCCGCCACCAGGTGCGCGATTTGGGTCGTCTCTTGAAGGGATGCGATGCGCTTTTCCCAGATAAGAGGAGTCTCAGTTACCATGAACCATTGACCTGTTTTTCAAGTTACGGTACCCCTGGAACAGTGGATAAAAACGATTGCAAGAAGAGGGAAGAGAAAACATGCTGAAAATTACATTTTCTGATCAAAAACCGACTCAAGGGGTTGTTGCCTTTGGCGTCTTTCAAGATAATGTGTTTTCGCTTGCTGGGCAATCCTTTGACAAAGAATCAGGAAGCGCCTTAACACGTGCCCTGTCCGCCACCTATTTTAAGGGAGGTACAGAAGAAGTCCAGTCCCTTTTAGCCTGCGGTTCTTTCGAAAGGGTGGTCCTTTTTGGCCTTGGAAAGGAAAAAGGCCTTTCAGAGTCTCAGGCCTATGGGATTGGCGGAAGTCTTGTGGCTCATCTTCTGAAAACCCCCCATAAAAGTCTTACGGTGATGGTAGAGGATCTGTCTCTTGAAACCGTTGTGGCGATTGCTTTTGGTGCGGCGCTTCGGGGATGGCAGTTTGATAAGTATCAAACCCGTTTGAAAGAATCCCAAAAAATTTCCCTTCAAGAGGTCATTTTTTGCGTGAAAAATCCCAAAATCTTTCAAGAAGCCTTTGAAGACAGTCGTGTGCTTGCAGAAAGTATTTTGTGGGCTCGGGAACTTGTGGCAGAGCCTGCGAATGTTTTGTTTCCCCGGAGTTATATGGATAAGATTAACGATCTCAAATCTCTTGGTTTAACAGTGGAATCCCTTGATAAAGGGGACATGGAAAAACTGGGGATGGGGGCCATTTTAGGTGTGGCCCAAGGAAGTCCTGTTGATCCCTATTTGGGTATTGTTCATTGGAATGGCGGGAAAGAGGGTGAGGCCCCCATTGCTTTTGTAGGGAAGGGGGTGACCTTTGACTCAGGCGGAATTTCGATCAAACCCTCGTCTAATATGGATGAAATGAAAGCGGACATGGCAGGGTCAGCGGCCGTCTTAGGTGCAATCAGGGCTCTTGCGGCTCGAAAAGCGCCTGTGAATGCGGTGGCTGTGGTTGCACTTGTGGAAAATATGCCCTCAGGGACGGCCCAACGCCCCGGCGATATCGTGCATAGTATGTCAGGTCAAACAATTGAAGTGCTCAATACGGATGCGGAAGGACGTTTAATTTTAGCGGATGCTCTTTACTATACGCAAGAGCGATTTAACCCTCGCTTTATGGTGGATCTCGCCACCCTAACGGGCGCTATGAGGGTTGCTTTAGGCGGCGAATATGCTGGACTCTTTTCTGAAAAAGATGAGTTGGCTCATGCCCTTGAGGCGGCAGGACAAGAGGTGGGGGAAAAGGTGTGGCGTCTCCCGATGGGGAAAGCTTATGACAAAGAGATCGACTCTTCCATCGCGGATATGAAAAATATTGCAGCACCTGGTTGTGGCGCCGGGAGCATCATTGGGGCCCAATTTTTGGGGCGTTTTGTAGGCAAGACCCCTTGGGCTCATATCGATATTGCGAATGTCGACATGAGCTCTAAAAGCAAGGCTCTTTCCCCTCGGGGTCCTGTGGGCTTTGGGATCGCTTTGCTTAACCGTTGGGTCAAAAATATCGCAGGATAAGGTTGTCCCTTCCGAGGGGGGGGATCAAGAAATTATAAGGAAGGAGATCTTCTCCTTCCTTGCGCCTTTTCTAAGACTGGGAGTGTCGTTTTTTATTCCTGATATCGGATCGGCGACTCAGTTCTTCACCCACTGCGAAAAAAGCCTCATCAGGAATCACTGTCTCAGCTTCTGGATATTGAATCTCAGCTGCTCTTTCATTCATCCTAGCTTCAGCTGCACCATGTTTTTTCCTTTTTTCAAGAACCCATTCTAACAGCTCCGGGGCCATATACATCATATCCTCTGCATTAGGTTCAGGAGGAAGTTCTTCCAAGTCTTCTTGGGAAATCTGCCCTAACTGCTCGTGTGTTATAGAGTCCAAGCCCTCCATAAATTTCTGTTGCCCGCTATTAGAATTTTGGTCTTCGACTTCGGCTTCGTCTACTTTTGCCGCTGGTGCGGGTTCAGCAGCTGGGGTTGACACCTCTTCTGCTGCTACTGGCGAGACTTGAGCTCTTCTTATCAATCTTTGTATGGTGCGCGCTGCAGCCTCTTCCGCTGCCGCCTCTTTATTTAAGGGCGGCGTGATTAGAGGCGCTGTTTTTTCTGTATCATCTATTCCTACTGCCTGAAGATCAGATGGGAAAAACAGAAAGGATGCTATCAAAAACGCTCCACTACAGAAATGTATTTTGTTATTTACAGCCATGAAACCCTCCTCTTAAAAAAATATCTCTCTTTTTATCTTCATCTTCAGCTAAAAAAGACAAAAAATGATAAAGACAAATAAAATCAAAAGGTTTTCCAGTGAACCGAGCTTCATATCCGCCTTTCTCGACGTTCACAAATCACCCAAGGTCTTAGTTAACCTGTCATGGTCTCATGGACAATGAACTGGCATTGAGAGCCGTTCTCTTCAGCGTTCCTCCTTAATAAGACAAGAGGTGGGGGAAAAGGTGTGGTGGCGTCTTGTGATGGGGAAGGCTTATGATCAAAAGAGAAACTTCCCCCCATCAGTTGGATATGAAAAAGATCACCAGGATCAGTTTGTCCCTTCAGGGGGATGGATTAAGGCTCTTCCAGGCTATTGACCTCTTTGTCTGTCACTTCTGGATCGTTATCGTCATTTAAGATTGCGGCGCCAATTGCTACACCAGCAGTATAAGTAGGACCAGCTAGTTCGTCCTCTTCTTCTGTCTGTTCCTCTATCTCTGCTTCTTCTACTTCTGCCTCTGCCTCTGCTTCTGCCTCTGCTTCTGCCTCTTCTTCTGCTTCTGCTTCTGCTTCTGCCGCTGCTTCTGCCGCTGCTTCTGCTTCTGCCGCTGCCATCTCGTGATTTAAGGCCTGCGCTGGGGCTGCTATAGGAGCTGTTTCTATGATTTCACTTATTTCCAATGCCTTCATATAAGATGGGAAAAACAGAAAGGATGCTATAAGAAACGCCCCACTACAAAAATGTATTTTGTAATTTATACCCATGAAACCCTCCTCCTAAAAAAAACCTCTCTCTTTTTATTGTTATCCAAAAAAGACAAGAAAGTATAAAAGTAAAAGAATCAAGGGGGTTCCCAGTGAATGGAGTTTTATATCCGTCTTCCTTGGTCGTCACAAATCACCCAAGGTTTTAGTCTGCCTCTTGGAGAGGGATGCTTCAAAGCCCTAGAGGAAAGGCGATCTGTTCCTTCCTATAGCCTTTTTAAGACGTCGTGGGTGTCGTTTTATTCTTTTCGACGCTTCACCTCATGGGGAAAAAGCCGTATCGGGAATTTCTTCATTCGATCTTTAAGATTGTGTTAATGAGATTTTCTTCTGGGAACGTCTCTGTGGATCCTGATTCTTCTTCTGCTCTTTCCTCGCTATTTAAGTTTTGGTCTTTGTCTGTTTCTTCGTTTACTTCTTCCTCATGATTGAGGGTTTTCTGTTCGATGTTGCCTTCCTCTGCTTCTTCTGCTTCTTCTACTTCTGCCTCATTATTAAAATTTTTCTCTTCGACGTCGTCTTCTTTATTGGAGGATTTTGTTGATGGTGACTCTGTTTGTGCCGCTTCGTTATTTAAGGGCGGCGCTGATGTTCCTTCTTCACTGGCAACAGGAGCTGTTTCTATAATTTCATCTATTTCTAATGCTTTAAGATAGGGTGGAAAAAACAGGAAAGGCAAAAGGAAAAACGTTCCATTGACGAAAGGTATTTTATAATTCTTAATCATTTGACACCTCTTCTTTAAGAAAAATATTTACCCTTTATGCCATCCAAAAAAGATAAAAAAAGTGATAAAAACGAACAAAAACAAAAAGTTGTGGTTTTTTAAAGATTTTACAAGGAGTAAGAGGCAGGCTTAGGTTTTTTCTGGCAAAATTATCTAAAATTAGACATTCTTCCCGTCGAAAAATTCTTTGAATCTTCAAAAAAATCCACAAAAGCCCAGAAAAAAAGTTTTATGAAAGAAACTTTAACTCTTTTAATTTTGGCTTGTTTTCTGAAGGAGAAGGCAGGGCCCAAATTTTTTCGAAGGAAGGGGAGAGACGCCATAAAATAAACACCGCTGGCAAACAGCCCAATGTAACCAAGCTAAAAAAGTATTGCCAAGGCAGGATATCAGCAAGAGCACCCCCTAACATTGACCAAAGAATTCGGGCGCAGGAGCCAAAAGAGGCCAAAAAAGCGTATTGTGTTGCCGTAAAAGGCGGCTTACATAAGGCTGCGATATAAGCCATAAATATGGTGGTTGCAAGACCTGAGGCAAAATTTTCTGTCCCCATCACAAAAATAAGAAGGGGAACATGGTACCCTACATAGGCCTGAAGCGTCATTAAAAGACAAGATAAGATTTGAAGACCAATTGCAATGCGAAGACTCTTTAGAAGACCTTTCATCACCAATAATCCCCCTCCTCCAAAACCTCCTAAGATCATGGCGGTCGTGCCTAAAAATTTTGCAATCTCGGCAATTTCTACCTTGCTGTATCCTTGGGATAAAAGAAAAGGAATGTTCATGAAATTTAACGTGGTATCTCCCAGCTTATAAAAAAAAATAAACGCGAGAATGACCCAAGCTTTTTGATATTTAAAAAGACGTCGCACCCCATGGCTCCAGAAAAAGTGTAGAGGAATCGATAGAGCTGAGGTCTTGCGATTTTTTTTTAGTATTTGAAAGGTGACGCCTTGTGGTTCAGAACTGAGTAACACTCCGACCACCCCTATCAGGACACATAAGGCCATTATTTTGTAGACTTGATACCAGCTTAAGAAAGAGGAAAGATAAAGAGCGCCTGCCCCTGATACTAAAAGTCCCAAACGAAAACCAAAACAGATGGCAGAGGCAATAATACCACGGGCCTCTTTTGTGGTGGTCTCGATACGATAGGCCTCTAAAACGAGATCTTGAGCGGCAGCAAAAAAGGATACAAAAAATGCCATTACTGCTGTAAGCCATAACTGATGGCTTGGGTCTGTCATGCCAAGCCCTAAAAGAAACAGCATCAGAAATAGTTGGCTTACAAGAGCACAGCTGCGCCTTTGTCCAAGACGTTTCGTTAGATAAGGAAGATAAAAAGAGTCAATCCATGGGCTTATAAAAAACTTAAAGGCGTAAGGAAGAGTCACCAAAACAAAAAGACCGATGTTGGTTCGTGTGATGCCCGCTTCCATGAGCCAAGCGCTGAGGGTAGAGAGTATTAAGAGAAAGGGCAAACCACTAGAAAACCCCAAAAGGACAAACAGAAAGGATTGCTTTGAAAGAGGGGCGGCGGGGCTAAAACGAGACATATCCTTCTGGATGCCTTTTAAGAAAGCTTCTAAAATTTTTTTATTGTAAGCCTTATTTTTTTTGACAACAATGCATGTCCTATGGAT
>CAZGKG010000043.1:0-6979 GCA_964525615.1 uncultured Rickettsiales bacterium
CTCTTTTCTTTTATTTCTAAAAAAAATCTTTGTCTTGTTTTTGAAGACTAGCGGTCAAAAGGGCAAAAAGAAGGGCCGTGTCCTGAGACCTCCCTTAAATGTTTTTAAGAGGTCTCTTTTGCATTGGCCTTTTGATCTACAATCATCGCGGTATAGATAGCTTCTGCCACAATCTCTTCACCTACAAAAGCGGTGCCTCTAAATTTCCAAACGGGACCGCGATGATGATGTTTTTCTACTTTTAAACGAAGTGTATCTCCTGGCACAACGGGTTTACGAAAACGCGCCTCGTCAATTGACATAAAATATACAAGCTTTTGATTGATGGCGGCACTTGCAGATAAAAGGGTTTTCATCACAAGAGCCCCTGCCGTTTGAGCCATTGCCTCCACAATTAAAACGCCAGGCATGACGGGCTTTTCAGGAAAATGACCGACGAAAAACCATTCGTTCATAGAGACGTTTTTGATCCCTACCGCTGTTTCACCCAACATTACTTCTTCCAGCCGATCAATTAAAAGCATGGGATATCGATGAGGGATGATTTTCATGATTTCTTCGACGTTTAAGCAGGGGAAATCCCAATCTTTTAAAGCATAGGATTCTTCTTTTTTTGTACCGTCCATCATCTATTCAGTTCCTCCTGTTATCCTTTCTCACTTTTGTGACGATCCTTTTCGAGACATTTTTCTTAACAAGACCGATTGTCGACGCCAGTCTTGAATGGGGACTGCAGGAATCCCCCCGAAAGCCCCCCCTTCCTCTAAAGAATGCATCACACCACTCTTAGCGGCGATCTTGACGCCGGCTCCAATGGAAAGATGGCCTGAAACCCCCACTTGACCTGCAAGGATGCTCCGTTCTCCCACGCGTGTGCTTCCTGCAATACCCACTTGAGCCACCAAAACAGCCCCTTTCCCAACGCGAACATTGTGGGCAATTTGGACCAAATTATCAATACGCACATGGTCTTCGATGACGGTATCCTTCAGGCTTCCCCGATCAATGGTTGTATTCGCTCCAATTTCCACATGATTTCCAATCATCACTCGTCCTAATTGGAGCTGTGTTTCATGAGTGCCAGACGCTTCATCCATAAAAAATCCAAACCCCCGTTGGCCAATACGAGCCCCTGGCTTGATCTGGACGTGATTTCCGACAATGGCGTGGGTTAAGGTAACGTGATGTCCAATATGGGTTCCTTCACCAATGATGACGCCTTTTCCGATATAACTGTGAGCGCCTATGGAGCATCCTTTTCCTAAAACAGCCCCTTCTTCCACGACAGCGTAAGCTCCAATAGAACACCCAGAGCTTAGCTGCACCTCAGGATGAAGGGCAGCCCGAGGATCAACGATCCCCTCTGACGCTTGGTTTTGAGAGTCTTTTTCCCCATAAAAAATTTCTAAAAGACGTCCCAGTTGTTTCAGTGGAGTGTCGCACACTAGAAGCGCCGCCTGAAGAGGGGCCTGGGGGGCCATCTCAGCCGTTAGAATAATTGCACCCGCCCGGGTGGAGGCCAAATCTTTTTGATATTTAAAATTATGAAAAACCGCTATCTCCTGAAGGGTGGCCTCTTGAAGGGTGGCGACACCGTGAAATAAAAGATGTCCTTCCCCTCGTTGCAATTTCGCGTTCAATAGGGAGGCGAGATTGTCCAAGGAAAAAGGGCCCATAATTTTAAAAAACCGAGGGTCGACCATTGAAAAGCCTTCTCTTGTAAAAATCCATCTCCAGGACCTCCACCATAAGACAGAAGGTTTTTTTTTTCCAGGAGGTCTTACAAGGATGTGTTGAAAAAAAGACGGAAAGGGGAGGGAGGATGGAATCCCTTTGACGATCACCCCTTTTTCAATCTATTTAAGACAATAAACTTGACAAAAAAATTTTTTTTGGTAATTTTTTGTCTAATTTAACAAAAATTTTTCCTCAAGGGAGGAAGGGGAGGGGTTTATGATGACGGTTGCCTTTCAAGGCCTTGGTACAATTCCCATTGATGTGCAAGTACAGATCCTTCCAGGATTGCCCGCTTTTGTTTTGGTGGGGCTTCCCGATAAAGCGGTGGTGGAATCGCGAGAGCGTATCCGTTCGGCCCTCTTTTCTTTGGGGATTGCATTGCCTCCTAAGAAAATTTTGATCAATTTAGCGCCCGCTGACATCCAAAAGGAAGGTAGTCACTATGATCTTCCAATGGCCTTAGCCTTAATGCAGGGATTGGAAATTTTACCGCCAGGTCTTTTAGATTCCTACCTCGCCTTAGGGGAGCTTTCTCTCAATGGTCATTTGGTGGGGGTAACGGGCATTTTGTCAGCCGCCCTTTTTGCGTCCAGTTTGGGCAAGGGGCTTATTTGTCCTGCCTCTTCTGGTGGGGAAGCGGCATGGGGAGGGGATTTGACGGTTTTGGCCCCTACGAGTCTTTTGGATTTAGTCAATCATTTTAAAGGAACTCAGGTGTTGTCTCCCCCCGATCCCCGTTTGGAAGAAGAATCAGCAAAGATTTCTGATCTCTCAGATATTAAAGGCCAAGAGGGGGCGAAGCGGGCTCTTGAGATTGCTGCTGCAGGAGGTCACAATCTTTTGATGTCGGGGGCACCGGGATGTGGAAAATCCATGTTAGCGTCGCGTTTGCCAGACCTTTTGCCGCCCCTTGAGCCTTTGGAGGCGCTTGAGGTCACCATGGTCCACAGTTTTTCAGGGCTTCTCAAGCAAGGTCGGCTTTTACGTCATCGTCCGTTTCGTGATCCGCATCATTCGGCGTCGATGGTTTCTCTGGTGGGGGGAGGGTTGCGTATCATGCCGGGAGAGATTTCTTTAGCCCATCATGGGGTGTTGTTTTTGGACGAGTTGCCGGAATTTTCTCGACAAGCTCTTGATGCGTTGCGTCAACCCCTTGAGTCGGGTCGTGTGGTGATCGCCCGTGCCAATGCCCATCTCACCTATCCTGCGTGTTTTCAATTGGTGGGGGCCATGAATCCTTGTCCGTGTGGATTTTTTGGGGATTCGGAACGGAGCTGTCGTCGCAAGCCCCTTTGTGCGCAAGATTATCGGGCACGTCTTTCAGGACCTTTTTTAGATCGTATTGATCTTCATGTATCTGTTGAAGCTGTAGAGCCTCGACAACTGTTGAATTCCTCCCCGCAAGAGACAACCGCAGAGGTCGCAGCGCGGGTTTTAAAGGCCAGAGAAATTCAAAAAAATCGTTTTCAAGAGGATAAGATGGCCTTTGCGCCATTGAATCGTCGGGCAGAAGGTATTGTTTTGGAAAAAATTTGTCCTCTGCAGGAAGATGCAAAAATTCTTTTTCATCAAGCCACAGAACGTTGGAAATTTTCTGCGCGCGCTTGTCATCGTGTGTTAAGGGTCAGTCGGACAATTGCGGATCTTGAGGAAAAGGACGTGATTCAAAAACACCATATCGCTGAAGCGCTCAGCTATCGAGAAACAAGTTTTTATTCTTGAAAATCATTTCTTATGGGAAAGTGCCCGCCTTTATCATAAGTTAAAACCCCGATCATCCTCCCACGTAACGTTTTTTTCGGCGCGTCACGATCTTCTCAAGAGGTTATTTGAGGTGTTTTCATAGGGATTATCTCCGCTAATTGATCCAAGTCTCTCTCCCAAAAATGACCCATCAACGCATCCACAAACGACACGTGACCTCTGGCACACGAATCTTAGAAAACCAATTAAGGGGTTTGTCCAAGAAATTGAAGAAATCTTCAGAATGTGTATTTCATGAAAATTCTAGAATATCTCAAGCACAGAACAAATCCATTTTTTAAATTTTGACGGGAATCCTCAATTTGATAATCCTCAAAATCTAAAGATTCAATCAGTTGTGCCTCACTCTTGAATGCGCCGGCCCATAGCTATAATTTTCTGAAGATTTTTTTTTTCTTAAGGTTTTCCAATCACTTTTTGTTCTAGATCTTTTTTTTGCCCCTAAGGAAAAAGTGCATGAATGGAGTAGAAGTTATTGATGTGGCCCGAGAGGCTCTTTGGGTGACCTTAAAACTTTCAGGGCCCCTTTTAATGGTCGCTTTGGTGGTGGGGCTTGTCATTTCTTTTATTCAAGCGCTGACTCAAATTCAGGAAATGACCCTTACGTTTATTCCCAAAATTTTGGCTATTTTTGGAACGCTTTTTTTGCTTTTGCCTTTTTTTGGAAATATTTTTTCAGTCTTCACCGAATTTCTTTTTGATAAAATTGTCACCATCGAACAGAGAGAATCAGGGGTTCAGGATTTCACATGAAAGGTTTTCAGACCATTTCTCTTCTGGAGAGTCTTTGGCCCTATGGGCTGTCTCTTTCTCGATGGCTTTCTTTTCTTTTTATCCTTCCTGGTTTTGGAGAAGTTTTTATCACACAACGGGTTCGGCTTTTGCTGGCCCTTGGCTTAAGTGCCTGTTTAACACCCTTGATGGTGGAACATCAGGTGCTTCAGGCGTCAATGGATATCCGACTGCTTCTGCAGGAGGTTTTTGTGGGCTTTTTGTTGGGGCTTTTGATTCGTTTAATGGTGGAAGCTGCGTCTTCTGTTGGGGGAATGATCAGTCATGAAGTGGCCTTAGGGAACATCACGGGCAGTTTTTTTCATGGGGAAAATCAAGATTTGCTTCAAACTTTTTTTAGATTGTATTTTATTACTTTTATTTTTGTCACAGATCTTCATCTAATTTTTCTACAAGGACTTTGTAAAAGCTATCTCTTTTTTCCGCCAGGAGGGGACCTTTTTATGGAAGATTTGATGCTGACGGCCGTTTCCTTTTTCAGCCAAGGGTTCTATCTGGCCCTTCAAATGAGTGCTCCTTTCATGATTGGGGGAATTTGTTATTATGTTCTTTTGGGTTTGATGAACCGACTTGTGCCTCAAATTCCTGTCTTTTTTGTAGGGCGTCCTTTGGAAATTGGTCTTGGCTTTTTGATGATCAGCCTTTCTCTGATGGCCATGACCACCACTTTTCATCAGACAATTTTTGATGCAGTGTCAGGGTTTCTGGAGTAAGGCGCCGTGGCGGAGAACCGAGAGGAAGATAAGGGATCAAAAACTGAAGAACCAAGCTTTTATCGCCGACAAAAGGCTCGGGAAAAAGGGAATATCGCCCAATCCAGGGAAATTTTTCATTTTTTAGTTTTATGTGTTTGGGGCGGCAGTCTTTGGTGGACGGGAGACTCTCTTGCAAAGGAATTTTCCAACTTTTTTAAACCTTGGATTGCCAATGTCGGCCAGACCTCCTGTGATTCTTTTAATTTGCAGAAGGTTGTTATTTGGGGATTTGGTGAAACTTTTCAGCTTTGTCTTTGGTTTTTTCTTTCTTTATATGCTGTTCTTCTTTTAGGAGGGGGGCTTCAAACTCAATTTTTGATAACCTTTGAGCCTCTGAAACCGAAAGGAGAGAGAATCTCTCCTCTGGCAGGGTTTAAACGAATTTTTTCACTACGTAATTTTCTGGATTTTTTTAAAGGATTTGGGAAATTGGGGATGATTTTATTTGTTGCCTTTTTTATCTTTGACCAAAGCAATTTTCCTATCCAGTATTTTGGCAGCCTTGCGCCTCAATTGATTCTTCCAGAAGCTTGCCGATTAGTTTTGCAGATTCTTATTTCTTTGATCTCAGCCATGGGAATTTTGGCTGCCCTCGATTATGCTTATCAATGGGCTCGGGTTTTTCGCGATCTTTATATGTCCCGCCAAGAGTTAAAAGACGAACATAAGAATCTTGAAAAAGATCCTTCCATCATCTCCCGTCAACGCCAAATGCAAAAAGAACTTGCTCAAATGCGGAGCCTAGGAGATAAAATCCCAAGGGCCACGGTTGTGATCACAAACCCCACCCACTACGCGGTGGCGTTGCGATGGAATCCCAATGAAATGTCGGCACCTCAAGTGATTGCCAAGGGAACGGAACGGGTGGCGCAACGTATTCGAGAGGTGGCAAAAGAACATTTTGTCCCGGTCGTCGAAAATCCACCTCTTGCCAGGACCCTTTACAAAAACGTTGGAATCAATCAAGAGATTTTGCCTCATCATTACAGGGCTGTTTCAGAAATCATTCGTTATGTCATGAGAATTCAGGGATATAAAAGAGCAAGATCGTGACAAAAGAGCAACTTTATGTTTTTTTCTCTTTAAACGTAAAAAACATCTTGAAAAAAATAAAAAATTCCGCCATAGGAAAGTTGTATTGTTTAAAAAACGATGAGTTTTTTAAATCAAAATTCAAACTGGAGAGTTAAAACAATGAAAAAAATTTATGGAAGCCTTTTCTTGGCTTTTCTTTTGGGATCCACTGTTGTCAGCACCGTTGCTTTCGCTGACGAAAAGAAAGCAGAAGAAGAAGTAGAAGAAGAAGAAGAGGGCAAAGACAAAAAGGCTGAAGCCGGTCACACCCACTAATTCTTTTTTACTTTTGAAAAAGGCCCATGTTTTATAAGATCGTGGGCTTTTTTTATGCTGATTCAAAGGTTTTAATAGGGAATAAATACCCTTCATCAAACTCTTTCTTTTCTCAATACAATAAAGTCTTTTCTCGTTTCTCTACGGGCTTTCACTTCCTTTTTCAAAGTGTTTCAACATTCTTTATGTATAGATAGATTTGAAAAATCCTGGGTGAAAAGTAGGTTTCAAGAAAATCCATAGACTGACCTGAAAGAAATAAAGCAGCCCACAGGGCGTGAAAAATGGATTTCTGAGGGGGTCAAGGGGCAGTACCGTTGCAAGATCTTCACGCTTATACTCAATTGCGCCCAAAATAGGACTTTTTATCCGACCAAAAATTTGGTCATTGCATTATGATGAATCAGACGAGATACGCTCAAAAATCAGCCATTTTGTGTTTTGGCTTCTTAAGCGATATTTCTGCAGACGGCTCAAGATCTTCTCAAGGGCATAGCATCGTTCTGTGAGGGCACTTCCTGTAAAAGGTCATTGCATTATGATGAATCAGACGAGATACGCTCAAAAATCAGCCATTTTGT
>CAZGKG010000043.1:7079-10107 GCA_964525615.1 uncultured Rickettsiales bacterium
CTCAAGATCTTCTCAAGGGCATAGCATCGTTCTGTGAGGGCACTTCCTGTAAAAGATTTAAGGCTGTTCGTATAGATCCAATGTGGCCCCTGCCTATCGATCCAAGAAACAACAGTGTCTGTGTCTTGGTTGCAAAGCTGTTCCATCACGATATCATACCAAGGGAATCCTTGGTTCCATCCCAAAAGGCGAATCGTTGTGGGAGCATTTGACAGGACAAGTACCTCTTTTTTGTTCTTAGGAAGTAAAGTGATTTGCTCTTGAAAGGCGCGGGCTTCTACCAACGGTATTTCGATGCCGTTTACGATAGGCTTAAACCGTCCTTGCCTTAATTCTTTACTCACCTGTCGTGCATACTTTAACTGTGCTTTAAGTTCAGGTAGAGAACTCATCAGCTGACCTCCGACAAAACACATGAAAATGAGAGATCCTGATACAGCCCAGCTACCTCTAAGCTGGTCCTTTAGAACCTTTTTATTCCATCTCGGAGCCATCAGCAAAAAGAGGAGAACGATCTGAAACCACAGATTCGGAAAAAGCATCCGATTAATATAATAAGGCATCCAAACCAGAATTATTGTCCCCAGCGAGGCTTGATAGACAGATTTCCAAGACCGATCATTCTGACGTACAGCGAGAATCCCTTCCAATAGAGCCTTCGTTGCAAAAAAGAAAGTCAGTGTCGCAACAAATTGGGGTTTTTCAACCATCCCTCCGTAGCCTTTTAAGCACATATTAAAAAAAGTGAACAGGTTGAGAGGAGGTGATAAATAAAGATTTCTTAAAAGAACAAACCAAAGTCCTCCACTTATCATAAAAAAAAGAGCGAATTGCCCCAAGGCCTTAAAAATACTTTGGAAAGGAACCTTAGGATCATAAGCTTTGAGAACGATCAACACGATCATCCCTGCAAGCGCAGCGACCCCTGTTTCTGGATTGAGCAGAATTACCAGAGACGTTGTGGTTCCCAGAAGCCAGAAACTGATTTCCTTCTTTCTTGTTTGAAATGCTATAATCAAAAGAAGTAAGAGAAGAGGGACATACCGAATACCTGACTGATTAGGAACAATTATTGCTCCTGAAAGATTGTTCAGAGTAAATCCTACCGCAAGTAAAATGATTGATATCCCCCAAAGAGTGGCTTTTCGATTCACTCGCCACAAGATGACGCTTATCAAAGAAATAGTAATAATCTGAAAAATCTTGATACAAAGAGGAAGGTTTCTAGATGAAATTCCTAAAATAGGAAAGGTTTTAAGGGGTAAGGCCATGAGAAGGGGTATACCCATACCGTAGTTGGTACGAGCAATAGGGGTCAGGCCAGTACCTTGCATGCTCATGTCCCAACCGGGCAAAACAGTCATAGCGTAGTGGGACTCAAACCCGAAACTCCAGATGCCTAGGTTACTGCATACCAAAGGCCACTTGAGAGGCCACAATAAGAATATGAGACAATAAAGGAGAAGAATTAAACCTGCAAATAATCTTGTATCATAGAAAATTTTGGGGCTCAAAAACCAACAGCCAAGTTTTTGAACCGATGCGCAACGCACGAGGATCACTAAAAAAAGTACCCCCACAAAACCTCTGATGAATCGATCGTCACAGGTTCCCATAAGAATACCAACCGTGCACATGAAGGAAAGCAGCCAAGATTCTTGAATGTAGGCCTGTCTTAATTGTCCAGACGGTGCAAATAAAAGTATCGCGCATCCTATGAAAAACAGACCGACAAGAGCTACATAAAACACCAATTGCAATCGTGTTGATTGCATAGAAAAAATAACCGCATGTGTGGCGGATAGGTCAGTATCTAGGTGTTGTGGTACATACTTTAAAAAGAACAATCCACTCGTAAACAAAATAGTCAAACAAGCTGCCCAGCATCCTGATTGGGAGATATCTTTCAAATGTGGGCGCATCCACCTAACACTTTTATTTGTCTATCCTAAGATGTGCTCGTTCATAAAACCAAACACGCTTTTTAAGTCCGTTGTGGTCCGGGACTTGATAATCCAAAAGAACAGTGAGGTTTTGAGCTGAAAAAGGTGGGGCTTGTAGATCAAGTGGAGAATATGACCCCATTTCTTTGTCAGAGTTAGAACCATAATCCTCTGTGAGAAGCGCGTATTTAAAATGAGGTAAGATATCCTGTAGAAAAAAGAGAATTGTTTTGATAGGCCAATGAATCAGAACATCTTTCACGATGAGAAGATCTCCTGTTACGTTTTGGAATTTTTTTAATTCATGAATGTGATAAAATTGGACATTCGTTCTCTGATGTTTTTGAATATTGTCATTAATTACAGAATGTACAACATCAAAGCCTTTATAAAATTTATCATGGGGAATACGAATTTTTTCCATCAGCTGCCAATCTCCACATCCTAAATCTACAATTGTTTTGTATTTTGGATTTTCAAATACGGTTTGTAAGAGAGAGATGTAAGGCTGAGCTTTGCTTGGATCAGAACCCGGACCGCTTCCTTTTCCCCATAAGTTATTTTCGTAAATATGTGAGAATATCTTCTCCTCAGAAGGCACGGCTTGGTGGTGAAAAATTCCCCATCCCGAAACACCTAACAAAAGGCTAGCAAAAAACGCATACAAAATTTTCTTATTACTCTGAAACATTATTATTTTTTTTTGATTTTTTTCTAAACTCGGTTGTAGTTTTTTTCAATAAGTATTTGTAAAATATTCATATTTGCTAACAACGTCTTTCTGTCTGCCTTTCGGGTGATATGCTCCTTGAGAAGAATGGCAAAAATATCAGACGTTTTTTCTTAATATCAAGAAATTTTTATGTCTATTTAGAAAAAAACTCTTCTTTTGTCATGCCAGATAACACCCCCCCTCCAAAGAATCCTTCTTTTCCTTCTGTGGGTTCTTTGAGATAATGACTTTTTTCATCATTCGGTCTTTTAAAATTTTTGTTTCGGGGCATCGTGACAGAGGAATTTTTATCCCCCAGAGATTTTTCATGGAAAGTTTCGAATAATTCAATTTCAACCGTCCTCTACCGTCC
>CAZGKG010000044.1:0-10067 GCA_964525615.1 uncultured Rickettsiales bacterium
AATGATCACCCAAATAGATTGTTTTTTTTAGTTTTTGTTACGAAAAGGTGATGGGGTAACTTTTTCTGATAAGAGTTTTTTGAGATTTGATCTAAAAGACAAAAATAAACAGAGAGTTAAGGCAAAATTAAAAAAAAATTAACAGGGGGTTTTTAATTCTGAGAGAGTCAAAACAGATGAATAATGAGGCCTCTTATGAACATTGAAAATGTCAAAAAACTTTCCTCAATGCCTTTGGCAAGTCCGAGTTATCCCTCAGCGCCCTTTTACTTTGTCAATAGAGAATATCTTATTATTTCCTATCTTTCAGATCCAGAGGCGATCCGTGCAGCTGTGCCAGAACCTCTTGACCCCGACGGAAGCAATACGGTTTTATATGAATTTATCAAGATGCCTGATAGTTCCGGATTCGGAGATTACACTGAAACGGGGATTGTCATTCCGTGTGTCTATCAAAATGAACCGGTGAACTATACAGCTCAAATGTATCTTGACTGTGATCCGCCGATTGCAGGTGGACGTGAAATTTGGGGCTTCCCTAAAAAATACGGAAATCCAAAATTGGAAGTGTTTCAAGATACGCTTACGGGAACTTTTTCTTATGCAGGAGAACGAGTGGCTTTAGGAACAATGGCCTATAAACATGAAAGTCTTTTAGGTCCAGGGGTTGATCCAAAGACAGTTGCTCAAAAGTTGATGAAAACGCAAGTCAACCTTAAAATTATTCCTGGCGCTTCAGGAGGATATGACGTTGTTCAGCTTGTGGCTTATAATCTTCAAGATGTGCACATAAAGGGTGCTTGGGTAGGGCCGGCGCGTTTGGATTTAATTTCCCACGTGAATGCCCCTGTGGCGGATCTTCCTGTTAAAAAAATCAGTGGTGGATTACACATGGTCGCAGATCTTACCCTGCCTTTGGGTCGTGTTCTTTTTGATTATCTGAAGTCAAATTAAATAAAAATCTGAAATAAGAATCTAAAATCCCCTCATTTTTAAAAAAAATAGGGGATTTTTTATTTGAAAATTTTTTCAATTTTTTTGACAAAGTTCTTCCGTTTGATTTTTATATTTTATTCTTCAAGTGAAAAACTTTTTTTTAATCAAAAAAAACAAAACCTTGCAAAATTTTGCCAAAAAATTATTTTTCTCAAATTAAGTCAAATTTAAGATGCTCTCTGTTACTTTCCATAAAAGACGATGATTTGTTTTATAGATTTTTCCATTGTGTGTGAATTAAACAACGACGAGAAAGTTTTAGTTTAATGAAAGAGGCATATTTTGATCTTGTAATGCTTTTAGAGAGGCTTCATCGGCTTTTTCTTGAGATTGCAAAAGTAGAATTGGACCGTTTAGGAGTCAGGGATCTTACGAACGTTCAAATGGTGATTCTTTATAATATCGGAAAAAATCAGTTGACGGTCGGAGAGATTAGTAACAGGGGATACTATTTAGGATCCAATGTTTCGTATAATTTGAAAAAAATGATCGAAAATGAGTATATCCTTCAAGAACAGTCCTCTCATGATAAACGTTCAACTCAGGTTCGACTGGCGTCTAAAGGATTGAAATTATTGGAAAAATTTGACCAAGCCCTTCAAAAGCAAGTGCAAAATCTTGGGGTCAGCGGTTTGCAGGAGGAGGATGTGAAATCTTTCCTGTCTCAAGGGCGTCGGTTGGAAAATTTTTGGTCCCACATGTTACTTCATCACCTTCGGCTTTAATACGATATTTCCCCTCTAATTTTTTTGTCTTTTAGGAAAGAAATGGACTTTTTTTTGTTTTTCTTTAAGATTTTTAAGACCGAAGCTACAGACAGGATTTTTCGATGGCGGACCAGTGTGCTCCTGTCTTTTCTATAAAGAAAAATCTTTCGATTGGGAATGAGAAATATTCCTATTACGCTCTTGAGCTTTTGCAGCAATCGTCGAATCTTGATTATAACTTAAGTCGGCTGCCCTGCTGTATAAAAATTCTTCTTGAGGCTCTTTTACGCCATGAAGGAAAAGGAAGTAACGCCGAACATATTCAACGAGTGCTGGCTTGGGGCAAGGATCGCAAGGCCCCTTTAGAGACTCTGTTTTTTCCTGGACGCGTTCTGATGCAGGATTTTACAGGTGTTCCTGCCTTGGTTGATTTAGCATCCATGCGCGAGGCTCTTAAAAAATTGGGTGGAGATCCTCAAAAAATTAATCCCCAAATTCCTGTAGATTTAGTAGTTGACCATTCCCTTATTGTGGATTCTTTTGGTAGCAAATCCTCTTTTCAGAAAAACTTAAGTCTTGAATTTGAAAGAAACAAAGAACGCTACCAGTTTTTAAAATGGGGTCAACAGGCCTTTCAGGGGTTTCGTGTTGTGCCTCCTGGTGGAGGAATCTGTCATCAGGTAAACCTAGAGTGTCTTGCCTCGGGCGTTCGCGTAGGGGAGAAAAAACTTCTCTTCCCAGATACTTTAATCGGAACAGATAGTCACACCACCATGGTCAATGCCTTGGGTGTTTTGGGTTGGGGGGTTGGTGGCATTGAGGCTGAAGCTGCCCTCATGGGGGTTCCCTTAGGGTTGGTCATTTCAAAAGTGATTGGTGTGCGTCTTATAGGGGCGTTAGGGGAGGGGGTTTTAGCTACTGATGCTGTTTTGACCTTAACCTCTCTTTTAAGACAATATGGGGTTGTGGATTGTTTTGTGGAGTTTTTTGGGGAAGGGTTAAAAAGTTTAAGCGTTCCCGATCGTGCAACCTTTTCAAATATGGCTCCTGAATTTGGTGCGACCTGTGCTTTTTTTCCGGTGGATTCCATGACCCTTGATTACTTTCGTCTAACGGGGCGTTCAGAAGAACAAATCCAACTTGTGGAAACCTATGCGAAAACCCAAGGATTATGGCATTATTTGGAGGAACCTCTTTTTTCCTCTGTCATTGATTTTGATTTGTCAGACATTTCCCCCACCCTTGCGGGTCCCAAACGACCCCAAGATCGCGTCCCTCTTTCTGAAGTTGCAACGGTCTATCGCGAAATTTTGGAAGAAGAAAGGGGAGGGAAGGAGAAAAAAGGGGATGATGCCCCCGTCCATCAGGGAGATGTGGTGATTGCAGCCATTACCAGTTGTACCAATACATCAAATCCAAGTGCCATGATTGCGGCGGGTCTTTTGGCGGAGAAGGCGGTTGGTTTAGGGCTTAAGGTGAAATCTTGGGTCAAAACCTCTTTGGCTCCTGGAAGTCAGGTGGTGGCTCGTTATTTACAAAAATTGGGCCTTCAAGAATCTCTTGAACAGCTGGGTTTTTATTTGGTGGGGTTTGGTTGTACCACCTGCATTGGAAACTCTGGTCCTCTTTCCAAAGAGATTGCTGATTACATTCACCAGAAGGATCTATCGGTAGCGGCGGTTCTTTCGGGAAACCGTAATTTTGAAGGACGCATCCATCCTCAGGTCAAACTGAATTATTTGGCCTCTCCGCCCCTTGTGGTTGCCTATGCTTTAGCGGGAAATTTAAAGGTGAATCTGTTGCAAGATCCCCTGAGCTATAATACCCAAGGTGATCCTATTTTTTTAAAAGATCTTTGGCCAACATCGCAAGAAATTTTTGCAAGAAGTCAACAGGCGGTCACGGCGGATTTATTTCGAGAGAGCTATCAAGGGGTTTTTGAAGGATCATCCGAATGGAAGGATCTTCCCCTGATCACGGGGGATTTCTATGATTGGAATGACAGTAGTACTTATATCCGAAATCCCCCTTACTTTGAAGGACTGACTCCTGAAGAGCCTTCTCTTCAAGATATAAAAAATGCTCAGATTTTGGCGATTTTAGGGGATAGTATCACGACGGATCATATTTCTCCGGCGGGCTCAATTCCCTCTCAAAGTCCTTCCGGATTATATTTGCAAGGGTTAGGTGTGACAGCGGAAAATCTTAATTCTTATGGAGCGCGACGGGGAAATCATGCCGTCATGCTGCGAGGAACTTTCGCAAATCCTCGATTGCAAAATGAGATGACGCCTGAACTGAAGGGAGGAATGACGGTATACGTTCCCTCACAAGAAAAGATGGGATTTTTTGAAGCAGCGGATCTTTATCAAAAGGACAAAACACCTTTAGTGATCTTTGCAGGTAAGGAATATGGTACAGGGTCCTCAAGAGATTGGGCCGCTAAAGGAACGGCACTTTTGGGGGTGCGTGCAGTCATTGCAGAGAGTTTTGAGCGTATTCATCGGTCTAATTTAGTGGGGATGGGAGTTTTACCTCTTCAGTTTCTTGAGGGCATGACACGGCATGATTTAGGGTTAACAGGTCTTGAGATGGTGGACATCTTAGGAATTGCTCCAGAGGTAAAGGTGGGGGCCATTTTAACATTACGCATTCATCGTCATGGAGAGCATTTTATGGTGCTACCTGTAAAATGCCGCATCGAAACCGATGAAGAGGTGTCTTTTTTTAAAAATGGCGGCATTCTTCCAGATCTGTTGAGGCGAACCTATCGTGCTTGCGATCCGTCTTAAATGTAAATTTAAGGAGGATTCGTTGTGATCTTCTGGTCGACTTACGCGGTTTTTTTTGAAGCTTAAGCCGAAAAACATCGCTTTTTATAATAAGGCACTTCGGCGGGAAGAAAATCGCCCAAACCTACGTGATAGCAAGATTGATAACCGATTTGCCTTCCAAATAAAGATTTTCTTTGTTAGTTTTTATCTCTTTAAGATAAAAATATACGGAGATCTTATATGAAATCATTAAATTTAGCTATTTTAAGCGCATTTTTTTTTGTTAAGCCAATATTGGCTATGAAATTAGAAGGCATCGACGTTCCAGATAACTCTTTAACAGCACGACATCTTCCACGTTTTATGGAGAGCGCGATGGTAGCTGGTGTTGAGTACCATGTATCAGAGTATCACCTCAAGCAACTCATCCAGCAAAGAGACAAAATGAAAGAGGCTTTTCCGGAGGGAGATCCTAGGCAGCGAGTTATTAAAACGATAAAAAATGTTTCTGATGAGGAGGAAGGGTCTCAAGAATGTGTTGTAGATCTCTTAGAAAAATTAGCTGATTATAGAGATTTTCAAGAAAATGTTGAAAAGCACCAGAAAAATTATGACCTTACTGTGGGTATGCGTCCGATCTTTGTAAAAGTTGCTATGGCGGTAGAAAATGAGCCGGAATATTTTGAAATTTTTAGAAGCGAGCTTTCTTCATTAGACGAAACGTCTTCTTGGAAATTTCCCCTGTGGTATTGGGGATCGAACACTAGCCTAAAAGACGAAACTTCGTCGTATCAGAAAGTACTGTACAAATTTTTTTCATGCTACCGTTTTGAAGATATTAGCGATTTCAGTACACAGAGGGTAGAAAAAATCCATGCGCTTCTTACAGAAATACCATTTGTCTCTCAGAACATACCTGCGGATGAGTTGCTTAAGCATTTGGAGCTGGTCCGTCGTTCTGCCTTGAGAAAGAATTTTGATATTACGAGGTGGCAGAACGCGCGCATTGTGATAGAGGACTGCGTCAAACCTTGGCTCGTAATCCTCCAAGAGATTCAAGATGAAGCTAAAAAGCGGAAAGAAACATCCGCCTCATAAAAATTTATCATTAGGCACCCTCTTGCTTTAAAAAATTCTTGTGAATTGGCTTTTATAGAGAGGGCCTAATGCACCTTAAGAATCCTTCTTGGGATTCTTAAGGATAACCCTTTGTTTCCTCGTCGGGTACGCCAGACCTTACAGAGCGGATTTTTTCTGTGTGTCTTGGTTTTAGGTGTAGGTCATTTTATGGTGCTACTTGTAAAATGCCGTATCGAAACCGATGAAGAGGTGTCTTTTTTTAAAAGCGGCGGCATTCTTCCAGATCTGTTGAGGCGAACCTATCGTGCCTGCGATCCGTCTTAAATTTTTTAGCTCAAAACTACAAAACAGGGATTATAAAAAAAATCTCAAGAGAGCCTAGGAAAAAAGCTCAGAGCCTGCTATAACCACCCTATTGTTCCCCGGTAGCTCAAGTGGCTGTTAACCACTGGGTCGCTGGTTCGAGTCCGGCCCGGGGAGCCAATTTAAGGCTCTCTTGTATCTTTGAGGGGATAAAGCCCCTGTGGTGGAATTGGTAGACGCGGCAGACTCAAAATCTGCTATCTTCGGATGTGGGAGTTCGAGTCTCCCCGGGGGCACCACCTCAAAAGTCTTGCGGAATAAGGGTTTTTGAAAAACTTTAGCCGTCTGGCGATTCCTCGAAAACACCTTAAAACTGGTCCGATTCTTATTACGTTGGTGACAATCGGGAGACCGAAATCATGAGAAAAGAGCGACTCACACCTAAAATCCTTCAAAGCTTTTTATAAAAAAACGCCTTAAGCGTATGAAGAAGCCAAATGCTTGGTATTGTGAGGGTAAAGCCGATCTTCTTCGAGCCAAATGGCACGGAGTCAAAAATTGTTTTCTTGCGACTTTCATCATACAATTGGTTCTGGAGGTTGATACACAGAAATGCCTCAGCACATCAAAACGTGTGCTTCTCTAGGCTATTGAACGTTACGTTTCATCGCCTTCAGTACGACGAACAAAGCATCGGTGGATTCCTTACCTCTGAGCAGTTAGGTAATCTCTAGCCTTCCTGTATATTGCTCAACAGCTAAAAGATTTATTTTTTCTATTGACCTCTAACCCTAATTTAGCTAAAAAGTTTATTTTTTAGATTGACGATTGAATCTAATAGCTAAAAAACTCATGAGTTCATCGTAAGGAGACTGAAATTGAAGCTTTTTAGAGCCGATCTACGTGATGATTTTTTGGGTGTTCCCCCCAAGACATCTGGGAAGATAAAACCCTGCCTGAGGTAGGCCCAACTATCCTTCAATTGTAACATATATTCTTAGAAAGGCATTGCTCATGTTGAGAATGGTGTTTTTTTGTCTATTTTTTGCGTGTTCAATAGAATCCACTCATTCCGGAATTTTCGAAAAGCTCAAAATGGATGGCTTTGTGGAATTAAAGAATTCTCATGCCACAAGGCAAACGTATGATGCGATTTATGATATTTTTGAGAGAGTCGTGGAACAAGCCAAGACAGACTCAGCTTTCGCTCAAATGCTGCGAGACTTCGAAGAAAGTTTTGAGAATACAACAGAATACAATCAGATTTTCTGCGGGACTCCAGCAGGCTGCTATCGAAATTACACAAAAAAAGCATGCAAGAATGACAAGAAGAAATATTTCCAATTCAGCGCAGAGTATTTCGACTTTGTGCGCACTTTTCATAAAGGGGCGCTTGAGACTTACCCTTTGCTTGAGAATTTTTTTAACAAGTTGGGGACTGTGGATGTTGGCGCAAAAACGCTTTTTAAAGAATTCTTAGCGCCTCTTCAAGTCAACCATCCTGACGTCGTAGAAACGATGTACGGAGGCAGATGGGATCAACTCACTGTTATTATCAGAGTGCTTTCTTACGATCCTTCTAGGGAAGATTTCGGAACTGTGCCC
Organism: uncultured Rickettsiales bacterium; assembly: GCA_964525615.1. Classification (GTDB taxonomy): domain Bacteria; phylum Pseudomonadota; class Alphaproteobacteria; order Holosporales; family CAZGKG01; genus CAZGKG01. The sequence continues at coordinate 7,466 of CAZGKG010000044.1, forward strand.
CATTACGATAAATCTGGATTTACGATTATTCTCGATCATGATGACAAAGTGAATGAACGGTTGGTTGTTGGCCCGCACCATCAGCCTTTTGATTTGAGTAAACTGAAAGTACCCCAGAGACAGTTTGAGGGCGGGGACACTTATTCTTCTGCGCTCTTTATTGCAGGGACTTTGTTGCGGTATCAGGGCATTGCAATTGACCCGACGCCCCATGCTGTCTTGCCAATAAAATCAAAGCATAATCGCCATTCCCTTATTGCATTCGCTTTGTTGCCCTACATAGACATAAATAGAGCACAGCGATAATCCCAGACAACACAGAACTTATGAAAGAAAAACAACGCATCAATTAGTTAGCGGCAAAAGTTCTCTTAAAACACCCTTATGAAGCAAGCTTTCTACTGGCCAATCGTCAAATTGGGGAAACCTTCGGCTATGAGGTTCCAGGCGTTCGTATTAACATTGACTTTAAAAACAAAATGACAGAGACACTGGAACAAATGCGCCCCACGAGAAGAAAAAAAAGAGCTTGGGCTTAAGCTGCTCCTTCAAACTATCTAGGGAGAGATCCTTTCTTTTGGGAAAGCTAGGCGAATACTTGCGCGCATTATGTTGTCTATCTTTCTGACCTAGAACTGTCTTGTGATTTGACTCACATAAAGCCGATTGGCGACACGGATTGCAATCCTATCCGGCCTGAGTGATTCCTATGAGCAAGATTCTGGCTCGAGAAATAACCGTCCGTGACAATCATAAGGGGCTTTGGCCGATTCTCGAGAAGGCTGTATCTCCTTGCGGGGTTCGACACCCTTGCTTTCTTTTAAAAGCAAGCGCTAAAGGATATTTTTTAAAAGGCCTTATCTTCACGGGTAGCGCAGATAAAGGGCGATGCCTACTCGAGGTCCTGGCATAAAGAGAATGCGTGCCCGATAAAGTGATATTTTTGGATGATCAAGAAAGTAGCTTGCTTGATGTTTAGGACGCTTTAGAGTCGCTGAAGATTCCTTTTTTGGGAATTCCCTTTGCTAAACTGGATGCCACTGTTGCGTCTCTTTCACCCGAAGAGTGCGACGCTCAGTTAGAAAAATTTTGCTTGGAAGTGCTTAACCGTCCCGCCTGAAGAATCCCAGCTTCTGATTTGATTAAGAGGTTTGTGAGCAGGGCGACATGATTCTCCTTCTTCAAAATTCCCTTAAAATGGATCTGAAGTTTTCTCAATTCGTGAGGATAGGGTCATTTTTCGAGACGGCCTTCGGGGAGGGGGATCACTGACACAAGCACAGATGAGGGGCGGTTAAAGCTCGAGATTCTGGTTGAATGTCATAAGATTCCGTTCCTAAAGCGGCACCTTTCTTTTGTCAAGTGTTGGACGGTATCTACCGAGATACCGGGGGGGCACTTCTGGTGGCCTTCCCCTCGTCAAAATCTTGGGCTTTAACTGTCAAAAGGCTGAGGCAATCGGGTCTATGGATTACTTCGATTGCCTGAGTTCAGAATTTTTTACCCCTTCAACAAAATAAAAGTAGGGAGGATTTTCAAAGATTGGTGAATGAATTTGATCTTTGAAAAATAAGTCCCAGATCTTCTAAAACCGCCTGAGTCAATACACCGATTTTTAAATATATCTCGTCATAGGCAGAACCTGATGTCGCCCTTATACCTGCCCCCATGCCATTAGCCAAATGATGGTAGTTTTCTGCAAGATACACCTTGTTTATTCCCAGTGTTTGTGCGATTGCATTTGCTTGTGGTCCTGAAAAATACCGTCGTAAAGAAAAATCTTGCTTCAAAAAACCAAAATGATTGTAACTTTCACCGTTCAAAAAACAATGAAGCATTTTATGCAACATTGATCCGCTATCGATTTTTTCCTTACTAACCCTTATTCTTGAAGCCCATTCAAAATAAGTCTTTTCATTGTTTCTGAAGCCAAGCCGCTCTGCTCCAGCTTCGGGGCCAAGTTGTAAATTTGAGGCGTAGACATAAAATACAGGAATGAGGTCTGTGTTTACCACTTCGCTCGTGGGTTGATAGGCAACGATTTGATTCATATGTTGCGTAGCGTCTATGATTCCCTTTATCCCATAAGGCATCCAATGACTAGGATGATGGGGGTTATTAAGATTAAAAAAATTATAGTACGGGTTAATTTGAGAGTAATACAAAAGTGGAATGGCTCCATAAGAGATTTGGCGATTTTCTATAATAAGATTATGAGATACTTGCTTTCCAGTCCTTTGATCCACGGTGTTCGGAAGGGTTTCATCACAAATCCCCCGATAACATTTGACGTCGGCCCCCCCTGCAAAAGATCCGAATGGAGGACATTTCTCTTGGTTAAAAATACAATTAGCACCCAAATACGTAACAGGGGTCTCTTCAGGATTCCATATATCATTAGAATAAGCCCAATAATCGACACATATTTGTCGTCTGAATTGGTATCCGTATTGGTTTTTGCATTCTCTTGGATACCTGAAATCAAGATACCCTTTCTCCTGAAAGCTAGGATCCGAAAAATCATCATTCGACCAAGGGGAGAAAGTATGATCAAAGTGATTATTAGGAGAAAATGTAGTGCTTGAATTCAAAACGGAAGTAC
>CAZGKG010000045.1:0-428 GCA_964525615.1 uncultured Rickettsiales bacterium
GAATCTCCTGCACGGCCGCCTTTTCTCGAAAAAAGACTCCTTGCGTAAATGTTTCTTGTAATTCACCAGGATTTAAACGAAAACTGGGCGCCTCTTGAAGGGATTTGCGATAAAGAATTGTCACGCCTCCCCACTGCTGCAGATGACGCAGACGTTTCTCTGGCGAAAGACCGGACAAGACCTCACGATGGCGGCAAAACTCCTTTAAAAGGGGCTCATCTTCCGGCTCAAAATCAGGACTCACCTGCGCTTGGATCGATTGAAGTTTTTCAAGCTGCCGGGGATAAAAAGCTAAAGCTTCAGTTGCGGCATCCAGAGCAGTAAGGCCACCCCCAATAACCACAACCGGCAAACGAATCTGAAGGGCCGTAACCGAGCTTTTTTGAAAGGCGCCTCCCACATGAAGAGCCATTAAAAAATCCGCCGCC
>CAZGKG010000045.1:438-828 GCA_964525615.1 uncultured Rickettsiales bacterium
AAAATGGGGCACATGCGGACGCCCCGCACCCACACATAAGGCAATATGATCAACCCCCCTCTCAAAGGCCTGTTGGGGCGTGAGACTACTGCCAAAGCGAATTCCCCCCTGAAACAGGCACTGCTCACGACGCTCAAGAGCAAAACGCACCAACGTCAGAAAATTTTTATCCCACCGAGAGGTCACCCCATAATCAACAACACCACCGATTCCTTGAGAGGGGCGATCCTCCAAAGAGGACCACAACGCACGACCATCAGCCACTAACGTGCGGGAGAAAAAAGGATCAAGAGGTTCCACCTTGGCACCATCGATTCCCCAGACCACATGCCCCTCTTGCATTAAGTAATGGGTTAAAGCCAATCCTGCGGGCCCCAATCCCACCACTAA
>CAZGKG010000045.1:838-5722 GCA_964525615.1 uncultured Rickettsiales bacterium
ATCCTGACAACGGCTTGGGAAGGGGACAACGAAGATTTAAAGGATTCCAACGGGACAAAAGACTGTAAATCTCAACACCCCAAGGAAATTGGAGAACCCTCTGCAAAATTTCCGTCTCCACCGCGGGTGTCTCAATGGGCTGATGCTTTTGAAAAATACACGCATCCTCACAATCGGTACAAATACGCAACCCCGTCAAAGGCACCAAGGGATTATCCACCATGATCATCGCCAAAGCCCCCAACACCCGTCCTTCTTGGCGCAGCGCGTGCATTTCAGAAATTTTCTGCCCCAAGGGACATCCCTTTAAATCAACATTTTGGTCATTCCGTCGCCATCGAGTCCCCTCCCCCTTTTCTAAAAACCCCCGAGCGCAAGAATCTTTTTTTCTTTTATGGCAAATCAAACATCCATTCGCCTCTCTCAGAGCCATTTCTTGGGAGGGAATAGGTGTCAGGCACTCAAAACCGTCACGAGGATGGGAAGAAATCAAGGCTGAATTAAGAGACCCTCGCTGATAAGGCGGGCGCTTTATAGGGGGCAATTGTTTAAAAGCGTTCGCCTTCTCCCTGAGGGGAGGCAACAGATCTTCAATCCCAAAAGTTTTGGCCAGAAAATCCTCAAGATGAGGGGCGATTTTTAAAAGAAGGGTACTTTCGTCCCCTAAAGAAAGAGCCGTGGGATTCTGTCTGGCAGTTAACAGGTGATGATAAACAAAGGCCTCTTTCTGGCGTAACCCTTCGAGAAAAGCGAGATCAAGGTGCGTTAACCCCTCTCGACTGTAGAGATCTTCAAAAGAAAGTTTGCACCCAAGCGACATAACTTCCCCCCACCAGAGACCCACCACCTAAAGCCGCCATCATACTCAAGAGCCCCAGGCTTAAAACTGCAAACAAAAGACCATCAAGACGATCCCACAACCCCCCATGGCCTGGAATCAAAAACCCTGAATCCTTTATTCCCCAAAAACGCTTTGCGGCCGACTCTAACAAATCTCCTGCCTGAGCAGACAAAACCACCCAAGAAGTCAGCCCCACCAAGGGCCAAGTCAAAGAAATTCCTTGGACAGATAAAAAAACAAGCCCTATAAGCCCTCCTCCGCCAACCCCTCCAAGAAACCCACTCCAGGTTTTACCAGGACTGATGCGAGGGGCAAGACGCGGCCCCCCTAAAAGGCGGCCCACACCATAAGCCAAGCTATCGGCAGTCCAAACACTCAGACACACCCACACCAAAACACGGACACCCCCTGGAACCAGAAGTGCTTGGGATAAAAGCATACAAAAGAGAAGGGCGGCCCCAAACGCGGCGACCAAAAGGCCCCTACCTTTCCGCGGAAGGGACTGTTTCATAAAAACAGTTGTCACCTCAGCGCCTAACCCTAAGGTCAACAAAAAAATAAACACAAGAGTATAAGGCGGCCCCAAAAACAATAAAAGGCTAACAAGCCCCAGAAGAAGGATCGCCGATAAAAGACGCAGGCGCAATTCGCCCAAAGAATTAAGAAGCCAAACCAAAGCGGCGTTCTCGACTGCCATAGACATCAAAAGCGGCTAGAAGATCTTCTTGGGTAAAATCGGGCCAATACTTTTCAAGAAAAACAAGTTCTGTATAGGCCATCTGCCACAAAAGATAATTACTAATACGCTGATCTCCCCCCGTACGAATCAAGAGATCGGGATCCGGCATATCAGCTGTGTACAGGTAAGTCGCAAAAAGATCCTCCGTTAACTCGTCACGAGAGATGATCTCTTTGTCTAAGTCTTCAAGAAGAAGACGGGTTGCACGCACAATTTCAGCACGCCCACCGTATCCAAAAGCAATCTGGAAGAAAAGCCCTTTTTTCCCTAACCCCATTTTTTCGACCCGATCAATTCGTTCTTGAAGAGAGGGAGGAAGGCGTTCCCTATCGCCAATGACGCGCAAGCGCACATCCCTTTCTAACCAGAAATTTTCCTCTTGATCCAGATAATGCTCCAAAAGGGCCAGCAATCCGCGCACTTCTGTGGCGGGTCTTTTCCAATTTTCAGAAGAAAACGCATAAACCGTTAAATAACGAACCCCTAAATTAGAACAGGATTCAGCTATTTCCTTCAAGACTTGGGCGCCTTTGCGATGACCGGCAAGACGGGGCATCCCCCTTTGTTTCGCCCAACGACCGTTTCCATCCATAATTAAGGCAACATGTTCTGGTACCACTTGCCGCATGAAATCTTTTTCCCCCACCTCTTAACACTTTCTCAACCTATTGTACTCGGCTTCAATCAAGAAGCAACTCTAAAACAGTTGACCCTTATCAGACAAAAGGGGCCATTTGTTCATTGAGGGGATTTTTATTCGAAAAGACGAAAACCTATTTGAAGATTTCTAAAGGTTCTAAAGGATCAGGAAGAAAAGTTCAGGAAGTGGAATATTCCACTTCCTGAAAGCTCTTTAAAAAATATTAGATTTTAAGAAACAAGATGCTGAAAAGTTTCTCTGTTCTGAGAAAGATATTCTAGTGCCTTTTTTTGAAGGTGCGATCTGGCAGATTCGAAGGACGAAATAGACCAACAATAAGAAACGGACCCGCTGCCTTTCCCTTGATTCACATAATACACTGGACCTATGTGCAAAGTTTTCCCCTGAGAAACCTCAAGGGTTAAATACAAAGAATAGTAATCAGGTTCTGTATCTTGAGGATTAATCTTTAATTCACCCTCCTTGGTTTTTATTTTGACTTCAAAGGTTTGTCTACCATCAAATATGTCTTTCTTTTCATTAAGAACAAGAAATCCCTCTCCAGGATTCCAATGTTCTTTGATGTCGATGGTAGAAAAATCGACGGTCTTCCCAAGGGGCTTTGTATTATCAACACCCTTGACCTCAACGTTTAATGGTTGCCCACCGGGAATCAAACGCTTTATTAAAAGTTGATGTTGAGGGTATGAGACAAATGGCATCTTCAAAATTGATTTATGGAGTGCAAGGAATTGTTCGCTGTTTCCTGACACTTGCATAGATACTAAAAACAAACAAAGCTCTTTAACATCTAGAGAAAATGTGACGCCAGAGCCCAAGTCGATACGTCTTAAAACTTCAGGTTTATCCTCTCCTACCGCCTCGTAATAAAAATTCCCCAATCTTCTGGGGTTACTTAAGAGTAGAGCGGGATCTTGAGCACACTTTCTTGTGAAAAATGAGAAAGCCATTTCTTGAAATGGGCGAAAGAAATAATATAAACCTTGTTCTTTTAATTTTTTAACTTCTTCTTGTGATTTTTTTTCTTGTAATTTATTGCTAGCACTACAGAGAGCTAAGTACGTCAAACCCCCATCATCGTCAATGATATCCACTGTGTCACCATTATTGGGTCGCTTCAGGACATACTGATCGCCAACAACAAACTCATGACCACGATCGAATCTAAGAACCGTATTGTTTTCGCTCTTTTCTCTAAATCTACATTCTTCTTTTAAAGGTCCTGCAGGATCAGCATCCAGAACCGTGACGTCTGCCAAAACACTTCCATCATCAAAATTTCCAGAAAATTTAAAACTTAAAACAGCGAAGTAATCAGGATTTTCCGTCGTTGCAAGAGCAGGATTGAATTGAAAACTTTGGAGAAAAGCATGTAGAGGTTGCCCATCACCATTTGATGGTGCTCCAGTTCCCTGATGGACAAAAGAGCATAATAGCAAACCAGCCGATACAGTCTTTAAAAAATAACTTAACATTAAAATAACCTTTGTTTTATATTTTTTTTCAGGATATTTTATTTTTTTTTAATGAAGCAATGATCACTTAATAAACCTTTTGATTTACAAGATATGTTTTGAAGAACCCGCTGGGTCAGTTGAAGCAATTTGAGATTTTTTCGTGTTCTAACTTCTTTGAGGGGTCTTTATTGTAAACAAGTGCAATTTCCTAAACATAGCCTAGTCAGATAGTCTTTTCTTTTGTAGAATCAGACTTTCTTTAAAAAAAGGATTGAGCCGACGGATGAGTTGGTTAACAGACTTTGTTAAACCCCGGATTCAACGGTTCGTTAAAAGGGAAGCGCCAGAAAATTTATGGCAGAAGTGCTCTGCTTGCGAGCAGATGCTTTTTAACCGTGATCTCCAAGAAAATCTCTATGTCTGTAAGCATTGCGGGCATCACCTGAAATTTCCCCTCAAGGAAAGAGTGTCTCACCTTTTTGATGGGGGGGATTACACTCGACTTTCATGGGGGTCTGTTCTTTCGGATCCCCTTCACTTTAGAGATAGTAAAAAATATGCGGACCGACTGAAGGAAGCCAAGTCCAAAACAGGTGAAGAAGATGCCATTATTTTAGCCCGTGGTACCTTAGGCGGGCGCCTAATCATTGTGGCTTGCTTTAATTTTGATTTTATTGGGGGCTCGATGGGAATGGCGGTCGGGGAAGCACTCGTGCGGGGGGCAGAAGCGGCCCTTGAAGATCGGGCTCCTTTTATCGTGATCCCTGCCTCGGGCGGCGCCCGAATGCAGGAAGGAATTTTTTCCCTCATGCAAATGCCCCGGTCAGTGATTGCTATCTCACGCCTTAAGGAAAATGGGGTTCCTTATGTCACAATTCTGACCAATCCAACAACGGGGGGGGTTTCTGCTTCTTTTGCTGCCTTGGGGGATTTGGCCATTGGCGAGCCAGGCGCTATCATTGGATTTACGGGGGCCCGTGTGATTCAAGAAATTTTGCGCACCTCATTGCCGCCGGGTTTTCAAAGTGCTGAATTTCAAATGGACCATGGGATGATTGACATGGTGGTGCATCGTCATGATTTAAGGGATAAACTAAATCTGCTTTGTACGCTTCTGATGGGGCCAAAAAGATTGGCCGCTCAAAAGGAGGTGCGCACCCTTCCCTTTAAGAAATGACCCACACGG
>CAZGKG010000045.1:5732-9760 GCA_964525615.1 uncultured Rickettsiales bacterium
GGAACAGTGCTGGAAAACCCTCTCCTTCTTTCAGCAACCGGTCTCAACGGTGTGGGGGGTAGGGCCTCAGGTGTCTCTTGCCTTGGATCGCTTAGGAATCCACACTTATAAAGATCTTTTGTGGCATCGCCCTGTGGGAATGCGTTCTTATCCCTTGATCTCCCTCAAGGAGGCGGCCCATATGTCCAGAAGCGTTCTCAGATGCACTCTGTTGCTTCGGATTGAGACGGTCAAATATTCAGGAAAGACGCTTCGATTAATCGCCCATCCTTTAACAGCCTCGGCGCCGTCCCTTCAAATCTTATTTTTTAAAGGGCCTTTGAAACAGTTTCAAAAAATTTTCTCCCCCCAGTCGGTATGGTTTTTTTCAGGAGAAGTCGGTCTTTTTGAGGGAATGCTCTCGATGGTGCATCCCACCCGTTGGAGCCCTTCTTCTGGAAAAGCCCCCCTGTTGCATGAGATTCTCTATCCTTTGACCAAAGGATTGCGGACCACCACACTTCAATCTCTCGTAGGGCGTGTGCTGCAGGCCTCTCCTGGTGTGCCGGAGTGGTTGCCCTCTGCTCTTGTGACATCATCGGGATGGCCCTCTTTTAGTGACGCGCTTAAGGCTCTTCATCACATCACCCACGAAGATCACCTCTCACCAGACACACCTGCTCGCCATCGCCTTGCCTTTGATGAGTTGTTGGCCTATCAAATAGAGCTTTTAGTGGCCCGTTCGCGCCGTTCTCAGGAAACCACCTCTCCTCTCAAAGGCACAGGGATTTTGGAAAAGCAGTTGCTTGAGAGGACGGGATTTTCTCTCACCCCGTCTCAAGAAAACGTTTTGAAAGAAATCTATCGGGATCTTGCTTTACCAATTCCTATGGCCCGTTTGCTTCAAGGCGATGTGGGAAGTGGCAAAACAATTCTGGCATTCTTAGCCTTAATCCGGGCAGTAGAGAGCGGATATCAGGGAGTTTTTCTTGCGCCTACAGAGGTCTTAGCCCAGCAACAGTCAGATAAGCTTCAAGAGCTTTTGGCAGGAACAGATCTTCGAGTCAGCCTGTTGACCCGCACAACTCCTCGCAAAAAACAGGTATGTGAAGCGATTGCCGCCGGTCACATCCATCTGGTGGTGGGCACCCATGCGTTGATGGAACAAGGCGTTACTTTTGACCGCTTGGGTCTTGTGGTGATTGATGAGCAACATCGCTTTGGCGTGGCACAGCGTCAGAAATTAACGGAAAAAGCCCAAGCGCCCCATATTCTTTCCATGAGCGCGACCCCCATTCCTCGAACCCTTGAAATGACGCTTTTTGGAGATCTAGATTTATCAACGCTCACGGAAAAGCCAAAAGGGCGGTCTCCGATTGACACCCGGGTTATTTCTGAAACACGCTTTGAGGAGCTTGAGGCGTTTGTGCTAAAACATGTGGAAAAGGGATCCCAAGTTTATTGGGTCTGTCCCTTGATTGAAGAGGGGGAAGAACTTGAGAAAAAGGGCCCCCTGCATCTCTCTTCCGCAATCGACCGGTTCCAACATTTTCAAAAGCTTTTGGGGGATCGGGTCGCCTTGCTTCATGGAAAACAAAAAGCATTGGAAAAGCAGGCAATTTTAGACGCCTTTCGCAAGGGGTCTTTGCGGATGCTTGTGTCCACAACGGTGATTGAAGTGGGGGTGGATGTACCAGAAGCGACCTTAATGGTGGTAGACGGAGCCCAGTGTTTTGGTCTGGCTCAGTTGCATCAATTGCGAGGTCGAGTAGGACGAGGAAATGCCCAAAGTTATTGTTTTTTGTTGTACCAATATCCTCTATCGGACAAAGGGAGACAACGGCTAGAAATCCTGAAAAAAAGTCAAGATGGTTTTTGGATTGCGGAACAAGATTGGCGCTTAAGAGGTGGAGGAGACCTATTAGGATTTCGTCAAAGTGGCCTTCCTATGTTTTTTTTTGCGGACCTTGAACAAGATTTTTCATTTTTGCCACAGGCCCAAAAGCTTGCCCAAGACATCGTCAGTTCCAACCCTCACCTTGAGGGTGAAAGGGGTCATGCTTTGCGGGTTCTTTTAAATCTTTTTCGTCAAAAAGACGCACCGGGATTATTAAAGACAGCTTAATCCCCCTATCAATCGCTGTGACGCACGATGTCCTGATCTCTCAACCCAACGTGACAAAAAAAACTTTAAAAAATGACAAAAAATCTAGTTTTTATTATCTAAATGTGCAACTCTTTGAAAAGGTTAGTTTTTTAATGGATTTATAAAATGAAAAGATTTTTGAGAGATTCAGCGCCAGCGATTGTTTTAAGTTTTTTGACAGCGAGCTTTCCGGCCGGAGCCATGGAAAAAGATGGAGAAGAGATATCAATCGGTCTTCCTGGCGCTGTGGCATCGGCATCGGCTGTGGCAGCGTCCTCTTCTCATGAGGACCTATCAGATAGAGATGTGGCGGATTTTAAAAAGCTGGCTAAGCAAGGAGATCCAGAGGCAACGTACCAATTGGCAAGACATTACCTGGAGGGAAGAGGTGTTGAAAAAAATCTGGATCTCGCACATGTTTTTTTTGGAATAGCCTCAAGCATGGGACATGTGGATGCTCGCTACAGGTTGGGTCTTATGCTCCTTAAGGGAGAAGGCTGTTCGCAAGATCGCCAGGGGGCCCACTTGTCTTTGTGTCTTACTGCAGCGCAAGGGCATGGTAAAGCGAGAGAGGCTCTTGTGGAACATTTTTCTGAAATGTCAGGCGAGCCTTCGGAAGTAGACTTTTTTACTCGGGAGGTTTTGAGAACGACCGCTCCTGCCTCTTCATCTGAGGGTGGGAATCAATAAAAAGACAAAATCCCCTAAAACAGCTTCTGACGTTTGAGGGATTTCACAAAGAGAGCTGGTGATAAGAAAAATTTACTGGAGGCAGGAAAAAGTGGATGCCCGTAAGCCCAGTTCAAGCGATCAAGAAGGAGAAAGCGGCTTAAACCGCCTCTCCTTTCTTTGAGCTATCCCCTGAACCCACCATCGAAAATGCAAGACTTCTTCTGAAAGTCCTCCGTCTCTTATGTGTCATCACAACACCTATTGATATCAATTTCTTTCGGCATTTTGTTGATGGGGAGATTCAATTTTCAATGGGCTATCCTACAAGAAAAAAACAGCCAAAAGGGAAAGGACACAGAGAGCTGCTTGGTTCAAAAAAACGTTTTCTATCCTCAAACCCAAGCAAGAAACCTTCTGAAAGGGGGTCGATCTAGAGCTAAATTTTTTTCTGAGAGAGAGTTTCTAGCCTAGAAACCTCAAGTTTCCTGGTAGGCGCTACAGGATTCGAACCTGTGACCCCCTGATTAAAAGTCAGATGCTCTACCGACTGAGCTAAGCGCCCCAGAAGCCTTAGAGTTATCAAAAATCCTTCCGTCTGTCGAGGATTCTGAGAGATTTTTCTCTCCTTTTTTGACCCTTCGTTAAAGGAGAATCTTCCTAAAAAAATCGTACTTCTTCCCTTAAATCCGGCGAATTCATCTTACTCATGCTCCTAGAATCGTATCAAATTAACAATCAACACAATTTTTTTAAGTCTCTAGCACAATACTATTGTTCCTAAAGTAAGCTTCCCAAGAGGAAGTGCTCCAAAAGAAGCACCCAAAAGGAAATAACTCAAAGAGGCGAAAGAAAGGACCGTCCCTTCAGGGAACATGAGGGGCGGTGGGAAAGAACAGAGCGCCAAAACCTTTATAGCCTCAGCATGTCCTACACGTGCTGCTCCTCGAAACAATCGAAACGCTTCTTGAAAATCTTGCTCTACATCTTTGCCGCCCTCATACATCACTCCCAATTTAAATTGAGCATCAATTGAGCACCAACATCTCCTTGATCGGCAGCTTTTTTGTACCATTGAAATGCTTCTTCAAGGTTTTTCGTCACACCTATGCCCTTGTAATACACATCCCCTAGCATACCTTGAGCATCAACATGTCCTTGATCGGCCGCTTTTTGAACCCATTGAAATGCTTCTTCAAGGTTTTTCGTCACACCTATGCCCTTGTAATACACA
>CAZGKG010000046.1:0-1190 GCA_964525615.1 uncultured Rickettsiales bacterium
AAGGATGGTTTAAAAAAATGTTGGCTAGAGCATTTTGCATGAAAAAAAGGCAATAGACGGGCTCTCCGATGAAATGTTGAAAACAGAAATATACCAACAATGAATCAGATAAAAAAGTCAAAGGGGTCGCCCTCAGACAATCGACGTGATGGATGATGTCGATTGATGGGGCCCCTTGGGTGGTCAAAATCCAAAAATCCAGCATTTTTCCAAAAGGGGGGGGAGTTTATCCCTCCCCCCACTCAAGTCCTTTCTGCCAGATACAGACCGCCAATCACCAAAAGAAAGATGACGGAAAGAGAGAGGCTTCCATGGGACTCTCAGCTTCAGCAGTTTGTCTATCTTGATATTTGTCCTGGTAAGGGCCCACTGAGCAACTTAAGTTTATGAAACGTTTTCCGAGCACGTCTTAAAACCTATTTTTGCGCCCCCTATGTCTCCTGGCTGGGGAGGAGATCTAGAACTCAAACGGCTGGTTGCGGCCCGGGGGGGGCTTCCTCGTAAAACAGATCTTCAGACACCCACCTGCCAGCAGGAATTCGATGAAATTATCCTCACCCATATCTTCAAACCTAGAAAACGACTTAATTGGACCGCGCCTCTTGAGGCTTTTTATCAAAACTTAAACTTAAAAGATAAATCCCAGAAAAGAGTCGGCTTAATCTACATCTTTCTCAATTCATTGATAATGCCTTCAAAAACATATGATTGTTGAATCAATGAAGGAGCAGCAGATGAGTCTTCTTGGGAATTTATTGCGAAGGAAGGATTTTACAGTTGTAGCTGAAAATCAAAACGTCCCAAAAGGTACCCGCCTTTTGTTTTATAAGAAAATAGTTTTAGGCGGGATCTAAAAATTGGAATCTTAAAACTTGATATCCTATAAGAAAAAAAGGGCTAATAAGAATTTGGTTTTTCTGAAGCCATTCCTTGTCTCGCGGCCTTTTGTGCTAAGCGATCTGCTCTTTCATTTTCTGGATGGCCGTCGTGTCCTTTAATCCAAACCCAAGAAACCTCATGAGTTTTTAAAACCTCCACAAGACGTGTCCACAAATCAACATTTTTTACCGGCTCTTTGGCCGTCGTTCGCCATCCGTTCTTCTGCCAACGATGAATCCATTGGGTCATGCCGTCCTTGACGTAACGACTATCGGTAGAGATGGTTAAATGCATTCCTTGAGGAAGCGTCT
>CAZGKG010000046.1:1200-5357 GCA_964525615.1 uncultured Rickettsiales bacterium
AAAAAGTTCCATACGATTATTGGTGGTCTGGGGATCAAATCCCGAAAGCTCTTTTTCTTCGAAACCAATTTTTAAAAGAACCCCCCATCCTCCCGGGCCAGGGTTTCCAATACAGGAACCGTCCGTAAAAAGTTTTGCGGAGGGCTGACTGTTCATTGAGCTCATTCTAGATATTACAGGAGAAATAAAAATCTTGGGTGCGGGGATAGGATTTGAACCTATGACCTTCAGGTTATGAGCCTGACGAGCTACCGAGCTGCTCTACCCCGCGTCAAGAATAGATAAACTTTAACACTTTTTTCATTTTTCTGTCAAGGCATTGTATCTTGCTCAACGCATTTATTTTGTAAAATTTCGCCTTAATTGCCCTTTTTGGAGCAATGAGAATAATCAAAAAGGTGATTCAGAGAAATTTTCTATTCTAAGGTGTTGGGCAAATACAGATTAACCTGCTGGGGCCTGTTTTTATCAGTATCTGAAATATTAAAGATCCGTAACGTTTCTTCAGCAGCAATGAACCGACGATCAATCGCAACAGAAAACAAAACTGTATTGCGAGATGGCACCAAATTTAAAGAGGGAACACTATTAACAAAGTCTCGAGAGGCTCCTAGGATACGATTTTCTTGAACTCGGTCGATGTAACTGTCCGTTGCGATGACGGCTTCCTGGGCCCAGCGCACCATATCATCCTCTGTTGATCCCGGCTGTGCCCGAGCCCCAAAGATCAAGGGCGCATTTAGCCATTCTGGCTCAAGGAAAACACTGTAGACCCGTTCTTTCTGCGTCAGGGAAATGGTGACATAGGCTTCCTCAATAGTCTCTAGAACATCTTCAATAAAAACCAAAAGCTGGTTAAAGGTTGCCTCTAGGCCATCATGGTTATAGGGCGCAAAAATAGGAGGATATTCCCCTTGCTTAAGGGCAAATCCATGAGCTGTTAAAACGGAAAGGGCCTTAAAAATTTCAAAAGGATGACTTTTTCCAGTGTTCAAAACTGCTTCAAAGGACAAAAGACCGACAACAAGATGCTGACGCAGCGCCTCAAGGGCCTCTGTAGCTTTTTCAAGACCTAAAGCTGAATGGTGGGTGTGGATTTTACTTTGAAGATAAATCACTTTTTCACGAATTTTCCTTGTTAAAGCCAGGCAATTTTGACCAAGGGCCGATTCCAAAGAAACTGAAAGTTGTGGTGGGATAAAGGAGGTTTTAGAAAATTTACCCCCCTCACGCACCAATTCCACTAAGGGGAAAGAACAAGAGCGAGAAAGACGATCCCCCACAGCTAAGAAAAGCCGAGGCTTGAGGCGGGAAATTTTTAAGGGAGAGTCCCCTGTATTGATGTCTTTGGTCATAGCGGATTCCACCGACATATACCGTGCATGAATGTCAGTGGTCTGATCAAAAGTATCGGTGATGTTATCCGGAATACATATAAACACCTTAAAGGGCTCACCTTCCTTAATCTCGTTTATGCTAGATAAATCAAGCGTCAGGGATTCCTCTGGCGTGTCGGGAAAAAAAATAGGAGTGCCGTCTGGAAGGATGGCTTCGAGAGAGAGAATGCTTAAAAGCCCATTTACTAATTGAGCGTCATCAACCAAAACATTTGCAACGCCCCAATAATAAGGATTTAAGCGATTCAAGTGGTATTCTATAAGATTTTGAAGACGCAAATCAGATTGCTGGAAATGTTGAGGGACTAGGAACATTCCCTCATACCACTGGATAGGATAAGGATTAAAACGCTTTAGGGGCATTAATTAATTCTTTCTTTCGGAACAATTAAAAAAGACGAATACTTACCTTTTCCTGGATTCAGATGCCATGATTTTTCCTCAAAAGCAACCCCCCTTCCTCTCTCTTACTCTTGAAGGGCGGCTGAGGGGTTTTCTTGAGAATTTTGGGCTTTATCTGAACCTGTTTTTTTCATTTTTTCTTGATCGTCATTTTTCATTCCTTGGGAGGGCGTTCTGGTATTTAAAACAACTGTTTCTTTGACAGGATAAATAATGATGCCTTCGGGATCATTCATACAAAAAAGTCCAGGAGCGTCTTCCGCGCTGACCGAATCAATATCTTCTTCACCAAAAGTGACACAAAGATTATGAGAGGTTCCAATCCCGACGCGATGGTCTCCAGGGGTATGGTAATCGGCAAAGAAAAGGGCTCCCCACACTTTTTTGTTTTCATAAATGGGCTGATATTTCACAAGAAATTGTCCTGGCACAAGTTCCCAACGCCAAATATCCGTCATTGACATATTGTCACGTCTTAGCTGATCAATTGAGCTGAAATACTGAACCGACGTCATTCCTTGCAACTTTTTTAAAAGTTCTTTGTCGTAAAGAACCACTAAATCCACCGTCAGGGCCGAGTTCTTATTGGCTTTTTCTTTTGAAAGCAACGAGATGTTTTTCAATTGCAATCCAGGAGGACCTGGAATCAGAGAGCATCCTTCTAAAAAAAGGACTCCTAGAATAAAAGCCAAACGTCCCATTCAAAAATACCTTTCGCAATTTTTTATTTTTCGGCGGCCACGGATTCGATCGCAACAGCAAAAGCTGAAATTGATTCCTGTTTAAATAAACTTTGGGCAGAGGATTCTGCGGCATCATAGGTTGAAAATTCATTTTTGGTCAGAACAGAAAAAAGTTTTTCCCCGGTTTTGTCTTTTTCGACTTTTATGTGAGCCGCAATTTTCTTTTCTTCAAGTTTCTTGATGAGATCAAGAGCATTTTCTTCTGTTACAAACGTGCCCAATTGCACCCCATAGGTTACATCAGAGGCGTCCAATGTTTCAGAAGTCTCTTTTGAGATCTCTTCTTTTGTCCCTTTTTTTCCAAGATTTTTCTTCAAAACTTCTGAAACAAGTGGGGCCAGGGCTTTAGGATTGATCTCTTTGCCAAGATTTTTCTTCAAAACTTCTGAAATAATGGGAGCAAGTTCCTTATAGGCATCCCCCTTTTTCCCTAAAAGGGCTGGAACTGTGGACAAGGTGCCTGCAAGAACTTTTTGCAAATCCTCACTATTGGAAAAAATTTTTTTCTCAAGAGAATTTTTAACCGTTTGATGAGAAAGACCGTGGTCTTTTCCTGTTGAGCTGATCCATCTGTGGAAAAAAAACCCTCCCAGGAAAAAGAGGAGTCCAAGAATCATTAAGCTGAGGGTGAGCAAAAGAAAGAAGGTTTTTTTCAGGGGAACGTTAAGATTTGGAGCACTAGCTGCTGCCGCAGGCAACGAAGGAAGCGGAATCTTTTGAGGAGAAGAAGATGTCATCGAAGCAGAATCACTTTTTAATTTTTCTGAAGGCATCAGAAGAGAGTAAGATTTTTGATCGGAAAAACTTTTTCTTCGACCGAGCCCCCAAATAATTTCTACGGGAGAAACGTTTTCGGAAGATTCTGTTTTTTCCACCATAATCCAAGTACTTTTCAAAGAATGTTAAAATATAAATTCCGTTTTATTTTTTCTTGTAAGAAAAAAACATTCAAAAATATATTTCAATGCCCCTTTCTTTTCTCGGATTTTTCCTAAAAAAGATTTAAAATTTTTATTTATTTGGATATTTTGTCTGAAATAGATTTTTTTCTTTTTTTTAGGAAAAGGGGCCATTGATGAAAAAAAACCTCCCTGTTTTTCTTCCTTCGACTTCTACCCAGCGTCTCAAAATTCCCTTAAGCAAAAGCGTTCATAAGAAAAGGGGGCTTCCTTTCTTTTATCAGACAAGCTTTTTCTTGACTTTGCCTACGCTTTTCAAGGGATAGGACCGTTTCCGGGGGTGTCAAATTCTTGCCAAAAAGGACTGATTCAGTTGATTCAAGAAAGACTGGGAGATGACGTCTTAGGTGATGGTGAATCATTTCAAGGCCAAAGTCTCTCAGATGCAGCTTCCGATGAAGGATAGGATTTTTTTTGGTGCTTTTCGTAAGGGATGGGTGACCTTTGGGAGCTTTTTTTTCGATGCCCGTCTCTTGCCTGAGGGGGGCTTTTTCTTTGGGGATTTATCTTTGCGTTTGTGAGGATTTTTGCGTATAAGAAAATATTAAGGAAAAACGGACCAAAGGGAAGGAATAATCGTGGCGGGGTCGTTGAACCAGTTCCCGCCACGGATCACGTGCCGGACATGATCACGCTGATCGAACGGCTGATCGACA
>CAZGKG010000046.1:5367-9735 GCA_964525615.1 uncultured Rickettsiales bacterium
GTATGGACCGGATGGCGGCAAAATCGTTTCTTTTTCTGTTGCGACCTCAGAGCAATGGCGGGATAAAGCAACCGGTGAACGCAAGGAAAAGGCGGAGTTCCATCGTGTCGTGGTTTTTAATGAGAAGATTGCGGATATTGTGGAAAAATTCCTTAAAAAGGGCCGTAAGGTTTTTCTAGAGGGACAGCTTCAGACCCGAAAATGGACCGATCAATCGGGTCAAGAAAAGTACATCACAGAGGTGGTGTTGCAACGGTATCGGGGGGAAGTGTTGTTGTTAGATGGTCGTGGCTCGGATGATCAAGGGTCATTAGAAGAATCTTCCTTTGGTGCCATTCCCTTTGATGCCTCTACGCCCAAAGGGGGAGGGGGCAGTTCTTTGGCTGATTTTGATGACGAAATCCCCTTCTAAAGACCTTTTTTAATATAAGACAACCTCTGACCAAGGGAAAGGAAAGAGGTTCCCCCCTGATAAACAAGGAGAGCCATATACAGTGACCGCACGTTTGGTTGGAAACGCAGAAATTGTTCAAGTCACCGTCGAATCGGAGATGAAAAAGTCCTACCTGGACTATGCGATGAGCGTGATCGTCAGTCGTGCTGTGCCTGATTTGCGCGATGGTCTGAAGCCTGTGCATCGTCGTATTTTATATACGATGGCGGAGGCAGGGTTTAATTTTGACAAGCCTCACCGTAA
Source organism: uncultured Rickettsiales bacterium (assembly GCA_964525615.1). Taxonomy (GTDB): domain Bacteria; phylum Pseudomonadota; class Alphaproteobacteria; order Holosporales; family CAZGKG01; genus CAZGKG01. The sequence continues at coordinate 6,065 of CAZGKG010000046.1, forward strand.
ATCAGCCCGTGTTTGTGGAGACGTGATTGGTAAATATCACCCCCACAGTCCTGAGGCGGTTTATGATGCTCTTGTGCGGATGGCTCAAGATTTTTCCATGCGGTTGATGCTGGTGGATGGTCAGGGCAATTTTGGCTCGATGGATGGGGACAAGGCGGCGGCTAGCCGTTATACAGAGGTGCGTCTTCGGGAATCCGCCCATTTTTTGTTAGAGGATTACGACAAGGAAACCGTTGATTTTCAACCCAATTACGACGGCACCCTTGAAATGCCTGTCGTGCTTCCAGCACGATTTCCCCATCTGTTAGTGAATGGTGCGGGGGGTATTGCGGTTGGAATGGCCACCAATATCCCGCCCCATAATTTGGGGGAGGTGATTGATGCCTGTATCGCCCTTATTGACACGCCTTCTTTGTCTCTTGAGGAGATTATGACCTTTGTCCCAGGGCCTGATTTCCCCACGGGGGGAATGATTTTGGGTCGTAAGGGAATCGTGGATGCCTATCGTACAGGGCGGGGCAGTATCTTGATGCGAGGCACCACCCATTTTGAGGAACTGAAAAAAGATCGTTCCGCCATCATCATTACGGAAGTTCCCTTTCAGGTGAATAAGGCGCGTTTGGTAGAGCGTATTGCTGAATTGGTGAACCATAAAGAGCTAGAAGGCATCTCTGACCTTCGGGATGAATCGGATCGTCATGGGGTGCGGGTGGTGATCGAGCTGAAGAAGGATGTACAGCCTGACGTCATTTTGAATCGTCTTTACACCATGACACCATTGCAGACCTCTTTTGGGGTAAATCTGTTGGCCCTTCATGATGGCCGCCCTCGTCAGATGGGAATTGCAGAGGTACTACAGGCCTTTTTAGATTTTAGGGAAGAGGTCATCATCCGCCGCACCCGTTTTTTCCTACGCAAGGCTCGGGATCGCTCCCACATTGTGCTGGGCCTTTTGGTGGCCGTCTTTAATATTGATGCGGTGGTGGCTTTGATTCGAGCCTCTCAAGATGCAGCCGAGGCGCGACATGCTTTGATGGAAAGGCCTTGGCCGGCGGATGAAATAAGGCCTTATATCGCCTTGGCCCAAGAGGAGGGGGGCCAGTTAACCCCTCAAGGGTATTTTCTATCAGAAACCCAAGTGCGGGCGATTTTAGATTTACGTTTGCAACGGTTAACGGGGCTTGAGCGGAAAAAACTTTTAGAGGAATTTGAAGGCTTGATGGCCCAGATTCGTCGGTATCTTGAGCTTTTGAATTCTCGGCCTCGGTTACTTGAGTTGATGAAAGAAGAGTTGCTCGAGGTTAAAACCCGTTTTGCCGATCCCCGTCGCACCCGTATTGAAGAAGCCTCTGGGCTTCAGGCTCTTGAAGATTTGATCCAGCGGGAAGAGATGGTGGTGACCTTCAGTCTGAAGGGCTATATCAAGCGTGTGCCTTTAGCCTCTTATCGCTCACAAAAGCGGGGAGGGCGGGGCAAGTCGGCGATGGCGACTCGGGAAGAGGATGTGTTGTCTCAGGTGTTTGTGGCCAGCACCCATACGCCCTTGTTGTTCTTCTCTTCCACAGGAAAGGCCTTTCAATTACGGGTATTTGAGTTGCCGTTAGGCTCACCCCAAAGTCGCGGAAAACCGATTATCAGCTTGCTGCCTTCTTTGGATCAGGGGGAGACGATTGCAACCCTTCTTCCTGTTCCTGAGGATCCTGGGGCGTGGGAAAATTTCCATATTCTTTTTGTGACCTCCGCTGGTAACGTGCGTCGTAATGCCTTAAGTGATTTCCAGAATATTCGGGCGAATGGTAAAATTGCCATGAAGTTGGAAGAGCCAGGGGAAACTTTGATTGCCGTTCAAATCTGTCGCGAAGATCAAGATGTGTTGTTAACCACTCGTCAAGGGCGGGCCATTCGTTTTGAGGTGAACGACGTGCGTCAATTCTCAGGACGGACCTCGACGGGCGTGCGGGGGATTCGCCTCCAGAAATCCGACAGCGTGGTATCCATGACGATTCTAGAAGCAACTCCCTTCACTCCAGAAGAACGAGAACTTTATATTCGCCAAGCCTCTCGGATGCGTCGTGGGGAGGAGGTTTCCGAAGAGCAGGGGCCTGCTCTTGAGGAAGAGTTGGAGGGTGAAGAAGGAAGCCTTCTGACCTATGGTGCCATCTTATCGCCAGAGCGCTTTGAGGAGATGCGGTCCCAAGAGCAGCTTATCCTGACCGTCAGCGAGAAGGGGTACGGCAAGAGAACGTCCGCTTATGCGTATCGTAAAACAGCCCGTGGGGGACAAGGGGTGGCCACCCTTGAGGTGAATCAGCGCACAGGGGGTGTGGTGGATGCCTTCCCCGTGACCGAGACCGATCATATCCTGTTGCTTACAGATCAGGGCCAGTTAATGCGCTTTCCTGTTGCTCAAGTACGGGTGGCGGGCCGCAAAACTCAAGGGGTCATTTTGTTCCGGGTTGCTAAAGAGGAACAGATTGTCTCGGTTGTTTGTCTCGCGGAAGGAGAAGAGGAGGCAGAGGACCTCTCTTGTGACCCCTCTGTGGAGACCCCACAAGAGCCCCCAGAAAACTCTTAAGAGCGCGGGCGGGGAGAGGAAAACCGTCTCTTCCCACTCTTTTCTGAAGGGGCTTCCTTTTTTTGAGGTAAAATTCCCCTTTTTCTTTGATGGGCCCCGGCTCTTTTTTTGTCTTTCCTTAATGTCAAAAAGTTTATTTTTTTGTCTATTTTTGCTTTAAGACTTTTCCATTTAATGCAACCCTTTGAAATGTTTATTTTTTTTACAGGGGGTTTTCAATGGTCCGGGGTGGTTTTTTGTTTTTGTTGGGGGTCGCTTTGATAGGGGCGTCCTTTTCTGTGGGGGCGATGGAGGGCCCTGGGGCAGAGGAGGGGTGTCTTTCTTCGGAGGCGGTTTCTCCTGTCACCGTGGGAGGAGAAATCGCTGCAGAAAAAATCATCGGGGGGATAGATTCAAAAGCCTCTCTCTCAGGCGATCGTCCTGAATTCCGGAGATAAAACTCTTTTAGAAGTTCCTCTTGGGACTTTGGGCGTCGTGTGTTCTTTTTTAAAAGACACAGAAAAGTTCAAGCTTGGTTTTTCTGCGCGGGGGTTGTGGGAAAATGTTGGTTTTTGTCGGGTGCAGGAGAAATTCTCTTCTTGGGAAGATTTTCGCCGATGGCTTTCAAATGATTCTTTTAGGAAAGCTGTGCTGAATTGACTTGAGACCTCCTTGCCCCAAGAACCCCTCATTGGCATAAGAGATTCTTCCTTGATTTAAGCGGTCGTGATTGGGGATTTTTTGAACTTTTTGCTGAAAAGAATCTTCTGGAAAGGGTTTTGCCTCAAGACCCTCTTCCTTGGAAAAGTTCTTTTTTATTTGACTTCAGAGATGCTCATTTAAAATTTTTTGAACCTCTTGAGAGCTGAGGGCATCCCTTAAAGAGTTTTATGACCGAAGAACGCCTTCAGTGGAATGACCTATTTTTCTATCTATTCAGCGCTCCTCATTTAATTTTTTTTACCCTCTCCTCCAAGAAAACTTTGCCTACGCTTTTCAAGGGATAGGACCGTTTCCGGAGGTACCAAATTCTTGCCAAGCAAAACTGATTCAGTTGATTCGAGAAAGACTGGGAGATGACGTCTTAGGTGATGGTGAATCATTTCAAGGCCAAAGT
>CAZGKG010000047.1:0-9714 GCA_964525615.1 uncultured Rickettsiales bacterium
CAAAGCCCCAAACTTATTGAAATTGGAAGCCGCTCACAAATCAAATCGAAAACGTGCTTGCCTCGGAAATAACTTTCTCCCAGATCTCCCCCTAAATACATTTTGATCATTCGCCAAAAACGCACCCAAAAAGGTTGATCAAAACCATACATCTTTTCAATATCTCGGATCATTTCAGGGCTTAAGCCTTCAGCGCCTTGATAAAGAGAAGGCTCCCCTCCTCCTCGCACCTCTGAGGTTGCTCCTGTAAAACGAGCCGTTGGGTCAATATTATTCACTTGAAGTTGGGCAATCATTCGCTCGACAGGGCCACCAGGGGCAATCTGTACAATCAAAAAATTTAAGAATAAAATCCCCAAAAGCGTGGGGATAATCAATAAAAGCCGCTTTAATATATAAGAGCCCATGATCATCCCTTAGTCCTGTTAATGGGATCAATAGCGTGCCAAAATAAGATCTTAAAGAGTGTCCAAAGCCTTCTGAAAGCGGCCAGCATGAGACCGCTCGGCCTTAGCCAAGGTCTCGAACCAATCGGCAATTTCCTCAAAGCCCTCCTCTCGGGCGTCGCGTGCCATTCCGGGATACATATCCGAATACTCATGGGTCTCTCCACGAATCGCCGATTGAAGATTCTCTCTCGTGGAACCAATAGGCTCACCCGTTGCAGGATCGCCCACAGCTTCCATGAATTCTAAATGTCCGTGGGCATGACCGGTTTCCCCTTCTGCTGTCGACCGAAAGACGGCCGCCACATCCGCATAACCCTCAACATCAGCCTTTTGAGCAAAATAGAGGTAACGGCGATTTGCTTGAGATTCTCCCGAAAAAGCGGCCTTCAAATTTTCAAGGGTGCGACTATTTTTTAATTTTGACATATCCAATCTCCTCAGTCGTGGACAATTAATAATTGTCCCTTCATTGGTCCATAATTGGTCTCTCTGTAAAAAATCCTATACATAAGAAACCCCTAAAATCTCATAAGATTTATGCCCCCGAGGCGTCACCACCTCCAAAACATCTCCCTTAATTTTCCCCACTAAAGAACGGGCTAAAGGCGCATCAATGGAAAGACGGCCTGCCTTAATATCCGCTTCATCTTCTCCTACAATTTGATAAACAATTTTATCTTCGGTTTCCTCGTCCATTAAGGTCACGGTCGCTCCGAAAAAAATCTGTGTTCCCGAAAGCTTTGATATATCAATCACTTCTGCTCGAGAAATACGATCTTCAATTTCTAAAATCCGGCTTTCAATGAAACCCTGCTTTTCCCGGGCGGCATGATATTCTGCATTTTCAGAAAGATCTCCGTGACGACGTGCATCAGCAATGTCCTTGATTACCTGGGGTCTTCCAACAGTTTTAAGTGTCTTAAGCTCCTCCTGGAGTTGACGAAAGCCTCGTTCCGTCATGGGAAGTTTTTGTGCCATTACACGACCCTTTCAAAAAAATCCTACTGAATCCCTTAAAAAAGAATCGTTCTTTATACTCTCTTAAGTTTTTAAGTTCAACCCCACCCCCCACAAAAACCTTAAAAAGTTCATCTAAGGGGCGGGAATAAAAAGAGAAAACCTTAAGAAATCTCTACCGTTGCGCCAGCGGCTTCAAGTTGTTTTTTCACTTTCTCAGCTTCGTCTTTAGAAACCCCTTGTTTGACGGGCTTAGGTGCTTCTTCTACGAATTTCTTGGCCTCAGCAAGTCCTAATCCAGTAATTGCGCGGACTTCCTTGATGACCTCAATTTTCTTTTCACCTGCAGCTTTCAAAGTGACATCAAATTCTGTTTTTTCTTCTGCTGCTGCACCAGCGCCTGCAGGAGCTGCCGCTGCCATTGCCATCATGGGAGCTGCTGCAGAAACACCCCACTTTTCCTCTAAAAGCTTTGCTAAATCGGCGGCTTCAAGAACGGTCAAACCGGATAATTCCTCAACGATTTTTTCAAGACGTGCTGACATATTTTTTTTCCTTTATTTGCTGATCACTGAAATAAAAATTAAGACTTTGATGCGTAAGCCTGAACAACCCGAGCCAACTGAGACGCTGGTGCGCAGACTACCCGAGCTATCTGGGAAGCAGGTGCCACCAAAAGCCCCACAATTTTCCCCCGCAACTCATCCAAAGAGGGCAGAGCGGCAAGGGCTTTAATGTCCTGGGCTTTAAGCACAGCTCCATTCAAACCACCGCCAACAATTTCAAGCTTTGGATTTTTTTTAGAAAACTCACTCATAGCTTTTGCCGCCGCAATCGGGTCAGCAGAATAAGCCAGAGCCGTTGGACCTGACAAAAATGACTTGAGACCCTCATGGGAGGTTCCCTTAATAGCCAAACGCGCCAAGGTGTTTTTGGGGACCTTGAAAAAAGCTCCCAATCCTCTGACGTCTGCACGAAGCTGGTCCATCTCAGAAACGGTCAATCCCGTCTGACGTACCACAACCACAAGGGAGGCTTCTTCAAGCTTTTTCTGTAAGTCTTCAACAAAAAGATGCTTCGACTGGCGATTCACTTTTTCTTTATCCTTCCTTTTAAAGAGACTGAAAAAAGAGTGTCCCCCTTTTTTCAACCAAAAATCCCTCATCAAAGGAAGAAAAAATATGCTCTAGAAAATGTGAGCACTTCTTTTATCCTGTCTCTGAGGGCGATTCATTAAGCGCTTTTCAACGCACCCACGGTCTTCGACAAGAAAGACACGAACTAATAACAGACCTTACACGATCCTTTTTTGAGACACAAGAGGGGCATCACTCCCTAAAGAGTTAGTATCAAGAAGGGTAGCTCTTTATTTTTTTAATAGGAACACGTGTTTTAGGATCTAGGTTGGGCATCCTAAACGTTCCTTTAACACACCAATAACACTGGATAAAGTGGGAGCTCCAGACCATCCCCCTTGAGCAAGATCAGATCGCCCGCCTCCACGCGCTCCATAGGAAGAAAGTAACTCCTTAAGGAGAACTCCCGCATCAAATCGCTCCCCCAGAACGCCTAAAACCAGCGTCGTTTTTTCCGCGTCCACCTGTCCTACGGCGATGATCCCTTCCGTCATCTGGCTCTTCAAACGATCAACAACGCCTTTCATCTCTTGCGGGTTTAATCCGCGGGTTTGATAAAACAAGAAAGATCCTCCTTCGGGAAGAGAAATTGGCTCATGCCCTTCTTGAAGTGTCGCCTGACGAGCAGATTGCAACTCTTGCTGGAGAGCCTTCTTTTCTAAAAGAAGACCCTTTAGCTTTTCGGGAACCTGGGATGGGGCTGTCTTCAAAAATTCTGCCGCCTCATCGAGGGTATGAGACATCGATTGCACTTCCTCAAGGGCCGCCTCGCCGGCAACGGCTTCAAGACGTCGAATGCCTGCTGCAATGCCACTTTCAGAAAGAATCTTGAAAAATCCAAGGTCCCCGGTACGCTCCACATGGGTTCCTCCACAGAGCTCAACAGAAAAGGGAGCATTCTCAAAGCCCTCCTCTCCCATCGTCACGACCCTGACTTCTTCCCCATATTTTTCACCGAAAAGAGCAAGCGCGCCTTCTTTTGTGGCGGCCTCAGGCGTCATAAGACGGGTCGTCACCGGCCAGTTAGAGCGAATCTGAGCATTCACTAAGCTCTCGATCTCTCTTAAAATCTTAGGTTCAAGACGGTGGGGATGACTAAAATCAAAACGCAATTTTTCTGGCGCTACCAAAGATCCCCTTTGAGTCACATGAGTCCCGAGCAACTGGCGCAATGCCTGATGAAGCAAGTGGGTTGCCGAATGATGAAAGCGCAAAGATTGGCGACGTTTGGCATCAACGCGCAAAAGAATTTCTTGCCCCACCTCAAGAACGCCTCGTTCCACAAGAATCTTATGAAGAATCATCCCGGCTTTTTTCTGGGTCTCTTGTACAATGCCACAGGCCCCGCTGGATGTTTCCCAAAACCCTGTGTCTCCCATCTGACCGCCCGATTCGCCATAAAAGGGGGTTTGATTTACAATTAACAGAGCACTCTCTCCCAACTTTAGAGAAGAAATCCGCTCTCCCTCTTGAAGTAGGACCTGAACCTCTCCCTGCCCGTCCTCTTGAGTATAACCTAAAAAGCGCGTCTCCCCCAGCTGTTCTTGAAGTTCAAGGTATACTGAGTCCAAAGCCCGTTCCCCGGACCCCGACCAAGCTGCACGGGCTGCTATACGTTGTTGGGCCATCGCTTCTTCAAAGCCTTTTAAATCTAGGGCAAGTCCTTGTTCCCGCAAAATATCCTCCGTTACATCAAGAGGAAAACCAAAGGTATCGTAAAGCTTAAACGCCACACTTCCCGCCAAAGGTTGTCCTGCAGGAAGAAGGGAAAGCTTCCGAGACAATAGCGTCAATCCCTGCTCAAGGGTTTGTTGAAAGCGGCGCTCTTCCAGATCAAAAGTTGTGGTTAGCAAGGTCTGGGCCCTTCCTAATTCCGGATAAGCCGCCCCCATACGTTCGATCAAAAGAGGCAGAAGGCGTGCCAAAAGGGGCTCTCTTGCGCCCAACAAATACCCATGACGCATGGCCCGTCTGAGGATCCGTCTCAAGACATAGCCTCTTCCCTCGTTGCTTGGCAAAACACCATCGGCAATCAAAAAAGCCCCTGCACGGGTATGATCCGCCAAAACCTTCAAAGAGGCCCGATTATCAGGACGTGGATCCACAGAAAGTACATGGGCTGCCCCCTCAACGAGGGCTTTGAGAATATCCGTATCATAATTATCGCACACTCCTTGCATAACGGCGGCAAGACGCTCAAGACCCATTCCTGTATCAATGGAAGGTTGAGGCAAAGGTACCTGTTTTTCAGAGGTTTGTTGATCAAATTGCATAAAAACCAAATTCCAGATTTCTACAAACCGATCCCCATCAGCCTCTGGAGAGCCTGGCGGTCCCCCTTGAATTTGTGGGCCATGATCATAAAAAATCTCGGTGCAAGGACCACAAGGGCCCACCTCTCCCATTGACCAAAAGTTATCCGACGTCCCAATAGGGATAATTTTTTCTGATGGAAGTCCCGCTATCTTTCGCCACAAAGAGGCTGCTTCTTGATCTTGGGCAAAAACCGTCACCCACAACTTTTCAGGTGAAATCCCCAATTCTTTTGTGATAAAGGTCCATGCGTAAAAAATGGCTTGCTCTTTAAAATAATCCCCAAAGGAAAAATTCCCCAGCATTTCAAAAAAAGTATGATGTCGCGCCGTATAGCCGACATTTTCAAGATCATTATGTTTTCCGCCGGCTCGCAAACATTTTTGGGCGCTTGCGGCACGACTGTAGGAAGGTTTTTCAAGTCCTGTAAAGACATTCTTAAAAGGCACCATTCCGGCATTCACAAATAAAAGTGTAGGATCATGATGGGGAATCAAGGGAGCCGAAGGTACCACCACGTGACCTTGTTTTTGAAAATAGCTTAAAAAAAGCTCGCGAATTTCTTGTGTGACCATCATCTTTTAACCCATCACTTTTTTAATCAATTTCCACCACCATGCCATCATAGGCAGGTTCTACCCTGGGAGGCAATTTACTGCTGAGTTCTTCATAATCGAGAAATTTACTCATGTGAATCAAAATTGCCCTTTCAGGCTTCAAACGGTCAATCCAATCAAGCGTTTGATCCAAGTGACTGTGGGAGGGCTTCGGATCATATCCAATACAATCCACAAACCACACCTTAAGCCCCTGAAGCACAGAAAAAGCGGTGTCATCTAAGGTAACGACATCCGTTGAGTAGGCCCAGGCTGGAAAACGATAGCCTAAACTCTGACTATAGCCATGATTTTGGGAAAAGGGGATAATGGGCATGCCTTGCCATTGAAAGGGACTTGTTACTTCATGGGGCATTAAAAATTGGGGATAAATGGCCGGCCCCTCTAGAGCTCCTTCTTGAAAGAGGTACCCAAACATGCTTCTTAAAACTCTTAAAGTCTGAGGATCGCCATAGACGGGAAGAGATTTTTTATGAAGAAAATAAAGCACCCGAAGTTCATCTAATCCCAACACATGATCTGCATGGCTATGGGTAAAAAACAGTCCATCAACTTGATCAATGCTTTCTCGCAACAGTTGATGTTTTAGATCGGGAGAGGTGTCGATCAACCACCGTTCTCCCTCAGATTCGATCGCAACGGACATACGTGTTCGATTGTTTTTAGGATTTTTAGGATCACATCGTCCCAAATCGTTTCCTAAGCGGGGAATTCCTCCAGAGTCCCCACACCCTAAAACGCGGATCCGCATCATGGCTTTTGGGCCTTTGAAAACAGACGAAAAAAATTCTCTGTTGTTTGAAAGGCAATCACTGAGAGGTCTTTTTCCTGAAGATCTGCAATCTTTTGGCCTGTATGCACCACATAGGACGGCTCATTCCGTTTCCCGCGAAAAGGATGGGGCGCTAAAAAGGGCGCATCTGTTTCCAACAACAAACGATCTAAAGGAATCTGACGCGCCACCTCTTGAAGGGGCTGTGCATTTTTAAAAGTCACCACGCCTGAAAAGGAAATATAAAAACCAATGTCCAACATCCGTTTGGCAAAAGCTTCAGTACCTGTAAAGCAATGAATCACTCCTCTTAGTTTTCCTCCATGGCTTTCAGTCTCTAGAATTTCTGCCGTCTCTTTTTCCGCATCTCGGGTATGAACAATAATGGGTAAGTCTGAGGCAAGGCTTGCTTCAATATGCGAGAGAAAAGCCTTCTTTTGATTTTGGGGAGAGTGTTCCTTGTGATAAAAATCCAGACCTGTTTCTCCTAAGCCCACTACTTTAGGATGCTGGGCCTCTTGAAGGAGACGTTTTGAAAGATCCGGAAGGAGGGATTCTTCTAAATCCGTTGGATGTAAGCCGATGGTGGCATATAAAAAAGAATAGGTCTCTGCAATCTCGAGAATGCGAGGCCATCCTTCAAGGCGGGTTCCAATAGACAAAAGGGTGCGCACCCCTGCCTCATGGGCGCGTTCCAAAATTGCTTCAAGATCTGAAGAAAAATCTGGAAATTCCAAATGGCAATGGCTATCAACAAAAAACATTTAAAGTCAAACTCGCGTAGTTTATTTAACTATAACTACGGACAAGGCTTCCAGCAAGCAAAGACCACCCATCAATGAGGACAAAAAAGATCACCTTAAAGGGCAAAGATAACATCACAGGCGGCAGCATCATCATACCCATCGACATTAAGATAGAGGCCACCACCAAATCGATGATCAAAAAAGGAATAAAAATTAAAAAGCCAATTTCAAAAGCCCGCCGCAACTCACTGACCATAAAAGCAGGAATTAAAACACGATAGGGCGTAGCTTCCGCTGTTTCTGGTTTTTTTGAAAGTCCTAAGTTCATAAAAACCTCAAGATCCTTAAGCCGCGTGTGCTCTCGCATAAAAGTGTGAAAGGGAAGAGCGGTCTTTTCAATCGCCTCTTCTTCCGTAATACGTTCTTCAAGATAAGGGGATAGACCTTCTTTGTAAGCCGTCTGGAAGGTGGGCTCCATCACGAAAACCGTCAAAAAAAGTGATAGACCAATAATCACAGAGTTTGGTGGTGATTGCTGAAGACCTAAGGCGTGGCGCAAAAAAGACAACACCACAACAATGCGGGTAAATGCTGTCAACATCATTAAAAGAGAGGGCGCCAAACTCAAAACCGTGATCATCGCAATGATCTGAAGAAGGCGGGCAGAAATTGCCCCTTGTCCTAAATCCAGAGAAAATGTTTCTGCCAAACAAGGGAAGCTCCCCATCACGATCCCAAGCCCTAAGACCAAAGAGAATGTGCGGAAAACCACAAGGGAAAAAGAGGTATGCTTCATTTCTCCAAAGACTCTCGGATGATCCTTGGGGGAAAGAAGGATAACTGATCTCCGCGGGGAGAAATCAAAACAATCCCCTGCCCAAAAGGAGAGGTAAAGACAAGCAATTTACGTTGGGAATCCAAATGACAAACCTCCAAAACCCGCGTCAAGTTTTTTAAACTTTGTCTGTCTCGAAAAACGTTGAAGAAGCGAAGCCCAAAGCTTATCCCCCAAATCAATAAAGCCACAAAAATCAGTACGACAAGGGCTTTCAAAAAAACAAAGTCTGACAAGTGATCCATTTTCTTAATCCAAGACGTTTTGTTTAACGATTATAAAATTGGTTCATCCGTTCTTGTGTTTGAAGCGCATCAATTTCATGATTGAGGCCTTTTTGCATCCGATCGATTGCTTGGGTCAAGGACTCCCACTTTTTCTGCAGTTTTTCTAAATCCGTTTGTTGAATTTGCTCTTGTTCATGAAGCTTTTTGAGAAAAATTTCACTTTCTTCAAAAATTGCCTGAAGTTCTTCCGTTAAATTTTCCTTCAGGCTCTCTCTAATTTCCTGAGTCAAAAGCAGTTGATGTTCAAAAATACGTTTCAAAGTATCCTGTGAAGCCATTCCCTAAAATTCCTTATTTTCTAAGTGTTTGACAAAAAGAAATGGCCCAAAAAGTTTTACATAAACTTAACAAAGCTGCCATAAAGTACTGAAAGATAACCAGGGGGCAATTTTTTAATGAATCTCGTGAACATGATCGAAAGACGTATGAATTACACTAACGAAGAGGTAAAAGTCGCTGCCGAAAATATGGCTAACAAGCATACACCGGGTTATAAAGCCCGACGTCTGACTCCTCTAAGTTTTAAACAAGTTGAAAAAAAAGGTTTTTCCGTCACCCAGCCAGGCCATATTCCCCTGAAAGGGGGAAGCGCTCATTTTATCTCTCGGGAAAAAACAGGAGGGTTTGAAAGCCTCACAGGAAACACCGTCTCTCATGAAGAGGAAATGCGGCGCGCCAATGAAGCCAATCTTACCCATAGACAAATGACAAATTTAATTCAAGCACACATTCAGATGCTTGAGTTGGTGTTGAAAAAATAAATAACGCGGAGGCTTCTTCATGTCTTTTTTTCTCTTTCTTCCCTCCTCTACGATGCATCAATCTTTAAATATCCTTGCCCAAGGTATACAAAACCAAGGGATTCGCGCCAACATTGCTGTTCAAAACTATGTTAACGCCGATACTACCGCCGCCACTCCCGGCGGAAAGCCCTACCAAAGACGGACAGTTGTTTTCAAAGATCATATAGATACAAAAACCGGCACCCATATTCCGTTACTGGAAAAGGTCGGGGTTGATCAAGCGCCCTTCACAAAAGTTTATGAACCATCGCATCCCGCAGCGGACGTCAACGGCCATGTTCTTCAACCCAACGTGAATCGCTATTTTGAAACAGCAGATTTTCAAGAAGCGAATCTCCAAATGTCTGGCTGTGCCCGTCTTTATGAATCTACCACTGTGATGATTCAACGAACCCACGATCTAATGATTAAAGCATAACTAAGAAGAGGTTTTCATGCGTATTCCACCCCCTGCTCTGACGCTTCCCGCCATTTCAACTGTCTCATCCCCCACAAATCTTTCCTCCATGGGAAGTTCCTTTATGAAATCTGCCCTCCAAGGAGAAGGATTTTTGGATCTTGTGACTCATGTGGGAAAAAGCACACGAGATACTCTTCACACCGCTGAAGAGGCCTCAAGAAAAGCGGCCCTTGGAGATGCAGACCCTCAGCAAGTGACTTTCGAGGTTCTGAAAGCCAAAGCGGCGATTCACCAGTTCACAACTCTTGTCAACACAAGCCTTCAGTCCTTACAAGAGGTTTTACGCATGGGTGTTTAAACCCATCCCTCAGAATTCAAAGGGAGACAGACGCTTTTAGA
>CAZGKG010000048.1:0-980 GCA_964525615.1 uncultured Rickettsiales bacterium
TACCAATTTTCACGAGGCGTTGGAGAGTCATTTGGCCCAATTCGATTTTCGTGAGATGATTGAGACTTCTTTGCAAATCAAACACCTTTTGAATTCTGAGGCAAAAATACCTTTTTTCACGCCCGTTATAGGCAATTATTTTAGCCATTACTATCTGGATAGTGCAATTGAAGCTGCTGGCGTCCGTGGTGCAGAATTGCAGCCGAATGGAATCTTGACGGCACTGTGGCAGAGATTTAGCAATCCTCTTGCTTTTATCATGACGCAGGCAGCAAATGAGGCGAACCAATCTGTTCTTGAAGGTCTGGACACGATGACACGCTATGAGGCTTTATTACAGAGGCTCATAAGAGAAGAGTACGAGCTTCCCTTATTCCCACCAGGTACAGGCGTTTTTGAGGATGTTGCTGGGCAAAATATGGGCCAAATGCGAAGATCTATGTATGAATACGTTTTGTTCAAGCTATTAGAAAAGTATCGTTTCATTGAACGCGTTTCTTAAAGGATAGGGGGGCATTCCGTCAAGAGAAGTTACTCAAAACCCCCTTAAAAAAATCAGACGTTTTTATGATTGAATGAAAAGTTTTTTATGAAGAATCATTACATGGATTCGAAAAGTTAAAAGGCGATAAAACGCTTTCTGAAGAACTTATCGGGAAACTTATGGATGGTTTTTTGCATCAGTTGTTTGGCTTTTTTTCCCCATCAGCACTTGGGAATTATTTTTCAAGAGTTCAAGACATGGCCAGAGCCTGCCGATAAAGGGGAAGAAACGATCTATAAGATATTTAAAAAAATTTCAGAAGTTGATTCAAAAAATTGATTTTAAAGCAATAAAAACTTAATAAAGCCCCCAAAAGTGGGGCTTTATTTGCCTCAATCGGAATCTTTTCCACAAGTATGTGCCACCAAAATAAAAAAGCTGAAAGGGATACAGAAGCACGATGGGGGACCAGCGGCGCATCCCTCAATCGAATCGG
>CAZGKG010000048.1:990-1411 GCA_964525615.1 uncultured Rickettsiales bacterium
AATATCTAAAGATTTCGTAGAAGTTTTGTTATTATCCTTAGTAAGATGGAATTTCAAAAAGTCCGGAATTTTTTAAGACACAGGAGCCAGCATCAGAAATGAGATACATTTTTCCCCAATTGGGAATTCTCCTCCTCTTTTCTTCTCCCTTAACCGCCGTGACTTCTGAGACCTCTGAGCCTTCTGTGCCAGAAAACCCCCTTTCGGAAGAAAAACTCTCTTGCAAAGAAGGCATCTGTCTTCTCAAAAATCCCTCTTGGTTTGAGGGAGACGCCTTAACTCCTTGTGGGCTAAATTTAATGAACCTTTTAGAAAACTCAGATGCCCAAGGCTTACAAAGCTCTCTTTATCGCCCGTTAATCAAAAACCTCAGAGAAAATCCTCAATCAAAAACCCCCACCCAATGGAACACTCTTTTGAA
>CAZGKG010000048.1:1421-9674 GCA_964525615.1 uncultured Rickettsiales bacterium
TACGCCACTATCTATCCTGGGCTATGGGGATGCGGAAAAATTTAACCAATTTTGACACAACAACCCATCTCATCCCCCAACCTATTCAGCAAAGTGATGTAGAGAATCTTGTTTGCGCCCAAGATCGGGCTGAAATAGAAAAAATAGGTCCCCTTCATCCTCAAGCTCTTCACCTAAAACGTCTCTTAACTTTTTATCTTAAGAAGCGAGAAGAGGGTGGCTGGCCGTGCCTTCCGGTAGATTTTTCTATTACCGTTGGTCAATCGGATAAAAAAATTGAGCTTTTAAAAATGCAATTGGAAAGACAAGGATATTCCATTCCAGAGGACCCCTCTGTATCACCCATTGTTTTTCATCCAGGGATTCAAAAAACTTTAAGACTCTTTCAACTGGATCACTCTCTTGACCCGTCAGGAAAGCTTAATCAAGCAACCATCAAAGAGCTTAACAAGTCCGTTGATGAACGGATTGATCAGGTGCGTTTGAATCTTGAACGTTGGCGTTGGCTTCCCCCCACTTTTCAAGGGCGTTCTCTGATGGTGAATATTCCCACCTATCAGATCACCCTTCTGGACGGGGAAACACCTGTCAAAGAAATGTCCATTATTGTAGGAAAAACCACAAGCCAAACCCCTTCCTTTGCGACATCCCTCTCAGTGGTGACCCTCAATCCCTCTTGGTCTGTGCCGGATAGCATCGCAACCCAAGAAAAACTTCCTTTTTTTCGTAGAAACCCTCAAAAAGCTTATGCCTATAAGATTACCTCTCGCCAAACGGGTGAGAGGGTTTCCCCTTCAGAAATTAATTGGAATTCCCTCTCAAAGGGACATTTTCCCTATCATCTTGAATTAGACCCAGGGCACAACAATCCCCTTGGGCCTATCAAATTTACCATTCCTAATCCTTTTGCGATTTATATGCACGGCACAACCATCCCAAAACTTTTTGAAAAACCTAAACGCGCCTTTAGTTGGGGATGTATTCGTATTGTGGACCCCTTTTTGTTAGCGGAATTTGTTTTAAATTCACCTCAGTGGACCAAGAACCACTTGGAAAAAGCTGTTGCCACTAGAAAAACAAATTCCCTTCGTCCCCCGGAAAAGGTGTCCGTTTATCTGACTTATTTTACTTTGTGGATGGGACCTGAAGGTCGGACCCGCTTTGCCCCAGACGTTTATCAGAAAGATCCACAAGTTCTATCAGCCCTTAATAGACAGCTGGCTCTCTCGGCTACTTTTCTCGAGGAAGATCTCGCAAAAAATTCTCCTACGCCACCGTAACGAAATATTTTTGTTAGGAGATCATCTTTAGTCATTGCAAATCTTTTTTTAACAAAAACGCTTTGGATCATTTTTCCGATTTTCACCTGATAACCCACCTTACAACGCTCAGGATTTATCCAAGTTATCCCGTACCAACAACAAGGATCCAAGTATTCTAATGCGGCTGTCGAGTTGGTTTGATTAGATTTGTTCAGTAACCTGTTTTTCAACTTCGTAAACAGGCAATCCTTTTATGACATCAAGTCTCTTGTCTCCCGTGATGAATGTTAGATTTCCCTCTTCATCCCTACTTTCGCGGTAGTTTGAAGGTGAATATGCTGCTTCAACTGACACCACTTCAACCTTATCATTTAATAAATCTTTGCGAACATAAAAGGCATTACAGCTAGCAGTATTTGTACCAACTAATGAATAACCTTTTTTGTCGGCAAGATAAGTCATAGCTGCTAACGATGCCCCCCAATACAAATTCGAATGGTGTGTATTTGTTCTGTAAAAGTCGGCTTGATAGGGTATGGAGATTTTCCTACTTGCGCCAAATACAGGGTTGTATTCGCAAATGAGGATGCGTGGGTTAAAGTTTTTGATTGCTTCAAGTATAAAGAAGTCATTTCCGTCTAAATCGAGAGACAATATTCCCAAATCACTGTCAAAACCGCTTGTTGCGAGAATTTCTTCAATATTTTCTTTGGTAATAAACTTGTCAACTGCGTCTAAATGATGTCTCCAATAAAAGTATGAGTTTTTTATTTTTTCAATATTCGACTTTGAACCATCAATAACAAAACCCTTCCAATCGTCTTTCATAAGCAAGAAGCGACAGTTAGATTCCATAAAATCCTCTACCCCAAACTCGATAAAAGTTTTATTTTTTATCTCAAGAGATTTCGTTAAGCATTGAATAATTCCGTCTTCACCCCACTGAGAGAAAACTTTGAACTCATAATCTTTAAGATTTTTTGTTGATTTTTTTTCATTTATTGCCGAAAGTATTATTCCTTGATTGATTTTGAGCAAGTCAAAATCTTCACTAATTTTTAAGATATGATAACAAGCTGAATAAGCTTTTTTAATTTTAGCGATCAACTTTTTTAACATTTTTCCCCTAACATCCAGAAATTAAATTTTAATTTAACTTAAATCATCAAGACTATTGATTATAAGAATGTGAAAAAAGAAAATTACTCCACCGTAACAGATTTGGCTAGATTTCGTGGTTGATCCACGTCTTTTCCTCTCAAAAAGGCGGTGTGATAGGATAAAAGCTGTAACGCAAGGACGTAGACAAAAGGAGCCGTCACAAAAGAAGTAGCTGGAAGAACAATAAAAAAGGCTTTTAAGTGTTCCAAATAGGTTTTTCCCTTAGCATCGGTCAAAATAATTAAAGACGCATCGCGGGCTGCCACCTCTTGAATGTTTGCCAGTGTTTTCTCAAAATAGGAATCAAAGGGTGCTAAAAAAACAACTGTTGATCCCTCATCTAAAAGGGCAATAGGACCGTGCTTGAGTTCCCCACCAGGATAGCCTTCCGCATGAATGTAGGATAATTCTTTCAATTTGAGAGCCCCCTCATAGGCCAAAGGTGCCATCAGTCCACGTCCTAAGTAAAGCACACTGGATACCTTCTCAAGAACGCGTGCGACAGAAAAAATTTCCGGTTCTAAAAGTAATACCTCTTCCAAAATTTCTGGAAGGACTTCCAGCTCTTCCAGATAGGCCTGTATTTTATTTTTTGAAAGAGTATCCCGCTGCTCAGCAAAATGAAGAGACAACAATAACAACATCATAAGTTGCGCTGTAAAAGCCTTGGTGGACGCAACACCAATTTCGGGACCCGCGTGCACCTGAAGGGAAAAATCGACCCCCCGATCTAAAGAACTTCCGGAAACATTCACAAGACCCACCGTTTGTTGCCCTTGCTCACGTGCATACAGCAAAGCTCCTAAGGTATCAGCCGTCTCTCCCGATTGAGACAGAAACAGATAAATTCCCGAAGATGGCAAGGGGGGGCGCCTGTATCGAAATTCCGATGCAATATCAACAAAAACCCGTAGTTTTGCAAAACTTTCAAACCAAGAAACAGACGTCAGCCCCGCATAGTAAGACGTTCCGCAAGCAGCAATTCCCAAAGAAGAAGTTTGGATTCCCTCCATCAAAGGAAGCACAGGAAGAAGCGCGCCTTTTTCTACATAACGCCCCAATAAAGACCGTACAACATCTGGTTGTTGGCTGATCTCTTTGCGCATGAAGTGAGAGTAATTTTCTTTACCAATACTTGTGAGAGAAAGGGGATTTGGAATGATAGGACGTTCAGTACATCTCCCCGCTTGCCCCCAAAAGGTCACGCCTTCCGGAGTCAAAAGGGCAAAATCTCCGTCTTCCAAATAGGTTAAATCATCGCTAAGACCCAAAAGAGCGATCGCATCGGACCCACAAAACATTTCTCCGTCCCCATAACCAACAGCTAAGGGACTACTTCCTTGCTTATAGGCAATTAAGAGATCAGGAAATTTCTCTAAAAGAATGACACAGGAAAAAGACCCCTTAAACTGACGCAAAAGCGGGAGTAAAATCGAAGTCAGCCCCTCCCTATCAGAAATTTCATCTAAAATTTTTTCAATGCTTAAAGCTAAGACCTCTGTATCCGTTTCCCCTTCAAAGGAAACCCCCGATTCAAGAAGTTGGGCCTTAAAAGACAGATAATTTTCCAAAATACCGTTATGCACCACCAAAACCCGTTGCGTTCCTTGAGGGTGGGCATTACGTTCGTTTGGAACGCCGTGGGTAGCCCACCGGGTATGACCAATCCCTAAGGTCCCCTCAAGAGGTTCTTGCGCCAAAAGATTTTCAAGAGCTTTGACTTTTCCCTGAGTGCGCCGCCGATGCACTTTTCCTTCTGAGACAAGACCAATCCCGGCAGAATCGTATCCACGATATTCTAACCGACACAACCCTTCCACAAGGCGGGAGACAACACTTTTTCCTTTTCCATGACTTGTAATGCCAATAATGCCACACATAAATTTTTTAAGACCTCCGCCCTTCTTTTACCTGAGATCCGCTTAGAGCAAAAAACATACAGAAAGCCCTAAAAAGATAGCAAAACCAAAGACATCCGTTGTGGTATTTAAAAGAGGCCCCGCGCTCAGTGCAGGGTCCATCCCTAATCGTGCCACCAAAATAGGAAGCAAGGTTCCCGCAAATCCCGCCCAAAACATGTTAAAGATCATGGCGCTTCCTAACACAAAACTGAGGGAGAGATCTCCATACCAAACAAAGGAAACTGACCCGACTAAAAGAGCGCAAATGAGACCATTCAACAGAGAAACGGCCACTTCCTTTAAAACAGCACGCTTCATGTTCAGTTGATTCAGCTCTTGATTGGCAAGAGCACGAACCGTCACAGTAATCACTTGCATGCCAGCACTGCCCCCCATTGCAGCCACAATGGGCATCAAAACGGCAAGGGCGACTTTTTTCTCAAGAGCCATTTGGAAATGAGAGATCACGCCAGATGCTAAAAGTGTATTCAAAAGGGTGATAATCAACCACTGCAGTCGCGCAAAACTTGTAGAAAAAATAGGAAAATAAAAGTCTGAGGCGCCAATTCCTCCTAAATGCATGATGTCTTCTTCCGCCTCTTCATCGATCACGTCCATGACGTCATCCAAAGTGATCATCCCTAAAAGACGACCTTCTTCATTGACAACAGGTGCCGAAAGAAGGGAGTAGCGTTTAAACATAAGAGCAACACGTTCTTGATCTGTATCCACCGGAATTGGTTGGAGACCTTGATTCATAATCTCCCATAAAGAAGACTTTTGAGGGGAATTCAAGAGACGCGACAAAGGCACAAGACCTAAGGGATGATTCTTGTCATCAATCACGACTAAATCATAAAAAACATCAGGAAGAGATTTATTTCGAGCCACATAACGAATTGCTTGCGTCACGGTACAATCTTTTGAAAGCGCAACAATCTCTTTTTGCATCAGACGTCCTGCACTATCTTCAGGATAGCTAAGACTTTCTTCAAGACTTTGTCTTTCTTCCGGCGTAATAGAGCTTAAAACTTGCTCTTGCTGATCTTCATCAAGATCCTCGATCACTAAAAAAGCGTCATCACTTTCAAGGTCAGAAACTGCGGCAGCAAGCTCTTGAGGATTCAGAAGACGCGTCACCTCCTCTCGAACCGTTTCATCAAGAAAGGTCAAAACTTCAGGATCTAAATGAGGCAAAATTGCATGGATCAAGTCCGCCCGCAAATTGGGACGCAAATACTGAATCAGCTGAGCCAAATCTCCTGCGTGAAGATCTTGCATCAAATTTGGTAAAGATTGTAGATTTCCCTGCTCTAAGGCAGAAACCACTTGTGCGGCACGTTCTTCTAAAGCAAGAGGATTAATTTCAGCCAACACAAAGAAAAACCCTAAAGTTTACATGTTGAGGAGCTCCTTTTTCTTCTTACGCGGCCTCAACTTTAAAAGCAAGAGGTCCTAGGTCAATTACTTCCCCGAAGAGGTTCTTTTTTTCTAGATAAAAATCTGACAAGATCTCTTTCTTTGGGGTTAAGATTACTGCCAAAGGACAATTGACCCTCAAAAATAAGACAAGAGCCACAGCCTTAAAAAAACACTTTTCAAAATCAGAGTCTTCAGAAGCAATAACTGTGTTCCCGATGGCCGGGATCTTTTTTTGATCTGGATCTTGAAGGGAAAATATACTTCTGGGGGTTTGACTTTTGTGTCATGGGTCTTTATCTTTCAGACCTATAGGGATTAAATGCATTTTTTAGGAGCTCTGAACAGCAATGGTAATGGCCTTGAAAGCTGAAGAACGTAAGTCAAATGGCCCCAAAGGGGAAGTACGAGCCCTTCGGAAGGAAGGTCACGTCCCAGCCGTCGTTTATGGGGGGTCAGACGCCCCACAATCTATTTCCGTTGCTCTTAAAGATATCATCAAGGAAATTGGACGCCCAGGCTTCTTTAACCATATTATTGAGTTAGAGTGTGCCGGAAAGAAAAGACGTGTCTTGCCACGCGATGTACATTACCATCCTGTCACTGACCTTCCCCTTCATATTGATTTCATGCGGATCGCCAAAGACTCCCTTGTGACGGTTGCGGTTCCTTTGAAATTTATTAATGCCGACAAATCCCCTGGGATTAAGCGGGGAGCTCTTTTGAACATTGTGGTTCAAGCAATTGAGATTTCCTTAAGTCCAGATTCCATTCCTGAACACATTGTAATTGATTTAGAAGGACGGCAGATGGGGGAAGCCATTCACCTTGACAGTTTGAATCTTCCTAAAGAGTGGCGCATCATTCACGCTGAAAGAGATAATACATTAGCAACCATTGTCGCTCCTTCTGGATTATCGGACGAAGAGAAGTCAGATAACTCAGCATCTTAAAGCTGGAGAAGGGATGATGGAAAAAGCTGATGCCCAAACGGCCCAACAGTTAAAGAATTTTATTGAAAAGATTGAACGTCTTGAAGATGAGAAATCAGAACTGCTGGAAACAATTCGAGAAGCCTTCTCAGAGGCCAAAGGGTTTGGTTTTGACCCCAAAATCATGAAGAAAGTCTTAAAACTTCGAAAAATGAAACGAGAAGAATATCTTGAACAAGAACATCTTCTGGAGACCTATTTGTCGGCCCTCGGCATGAGTTAGGTGACCTTGGCGCTTTCCTCGGGAATTGTTCGTGTTGCGCTTCAATCCTTTCGATCCTACAATTTTTTTCAGCATACCTTGGACACTCCTTCCTCTGTAGCGATTGTCGGGCCCAATGGTGCTGGAAAAACCAATCTTCTTGAGGCCCTTTCTTTGCTGACGCCGGGGCGCGGCATTCGCCGATCCGCCTGTCGGGATCTGCAAGCAACCCACGAAACTTCAAGGCCCTGGGGAATTAGCGGCCTTTTGCACACGTCTTCAGGACAAATCCCCCTTTTTACGGGACGAGAGGGTCTCACCGAAGACAAGAGAATCTCTAAAATTTCTGGTGTCACTCAAAAAAACCACAGCAGCTTAGGAGAGTATCTATATGCTTTGTGGCTGACCCCCCAGATGGATGGTCTCTTTTTAGGAGGAGAAACCGACCGTAGAAGGTTTCTGGATCGTCTTGTCTTAGGGCTGTTTCCCTCTCATGGAACTCATGTGCTCCGTTATGAAAAGGCCCTCAGAGAACGGCATCGTCTTTTTGATTTTCCCCAAGCAGCACCCCAGTGGTTCGAAGGACTTGAAGCAACGCTTGCGGAAGAAGGCCTCAAGATATCTCAAAATCGTCTTCATTTTATCGAGCTCCTTCAAAAACTCCTGAAAACGCCCCACGGCCCATTTCCTTCTGCTTCTATCCACATCGAAGGATTATGGGAGAAAATTCTTCAAGAAAAAGGGGAAGAAACCTGTCAAGAAACCTTTAGAAATTGGCTTCAAGATCAACGCCCCTTTCACCAACAGATCAAACAAACTCCCGACGGACCTCACAAATCAAAAGTATGTACTTTTTTTCGGGGACATATTCCCGCCGACAAAAGCTCAACGGGGCAACAGAAAATTCTTTTAATTTCCTTGATTCTTGGGGCTTGTCGTTTGCAACTAAGCCAAGGGCGGCAAGAGCGGACTTTTTTGCTGCTTCTTGACGATATTGCAGCCCATCTTGATTCTCAGCATCGAAACGCCCTTTTTGAAACCCTCTCCCCTCTCCCCCTTCAAGTATGGGTGACGGACACAGAACCAAAGCCCCTCGAGGGATTTGTCGCGCACATGGTTTCCCTGGAGGGATCTTAATTTTTTATCAATAACAAACTTGTTCAAAAAGACACAGTCAACACTCTATAAGTTAGTTCTCTGTACACGACACAACTTTGGAAATAATTGAATAACACGTTAAAATTAAGTAAACATTTTTGAGAAAAAAGAAATTTTTTACAAATGCCCAACGTGTTATTCAGCTTCTTAAAATCATT
>CAZGKG010000049.1:0-9294 GCA_964525615.1 uncultured Rickettsiales bacterium
TTGAAAAAGATGGTTTTGAAAAGGGAATCCAGCAAGGCCTTGAAAAAGGAAAACTCGAAGGAAAACTCGAAGGGATTCAGCAGGAGAAGCTGAATCTTGCTCTGAGGTTAATTGCAGATGAAGTACCTCTCGAGCAAGTGTCTCACTGGACGGGGCTTTCTTTATCGCAAGTGGAAGCTCTTTTGAAACAAAAAAGCCATTAAACCCTCAAAAAAAGAAGCAGTCGCTCCCTGATACAAAAACCTGAGGTGAAACTTTCTCGGGGCGCTGTCTAGCGCGTCACCTTTATCGTTTTGATCAATTGATGATAGGCCCTAGCGTCTACGAGAAAAAGAAGAACTGTTTGAATTTTTTCTAAAAAATGCCCAAAAACAAATGCTCCCTAATCCCAAGGCAATTCCTAGAAGATAGAAGGTTGGAGGCTGTCCAAAAACTAAAAACTCGATTCGATCGCATGTCGCTTCCATCAGAGGACTCAAGAGTTGTTCTGAAAGATCAGCTTCTGAAAGAGGCCTGTTTGAACGACAAATACCTGGAACACGAAACCATTTATACTGGGTTCCCAAGTGTTTTAAAAGAACCACAGAAACCGCCATAAAAATAAAACCTACAACGCCTAGAAGGCGCTGGGTCGATAAAAGTCGCCTTGAAAGCCAAGCTATTATCCCAAAAATGCCCGCCAATAGAAAAAACCAACGTTCAATATAACACATCACACAAGGAGTTGCTTGGCCAACATGTTCCCAAAGGAGTGCCCCAATAAAGAACGAAATTCCTAAGAATCCTATACTGAGAGCGAGCGCACGCATTGAGCTCAAAACATCCCCTCCCTTTTGTACCAAATTAATCCCCCTTCAAATTTTTAATAAATAGATCTTAAAAATTCGTTCAAAATTTTTAAAAACCTGAGGAAAAAATAAAAACGTCATCAGGCTTCTGGGGAATATGGATCTAAAAACCAGCCTTCCTGTTTACAGTGACACTCACATTAATTTTTTGCAACTCAAAAACGTTTGATTGAAAAGAACCCGTTGGAAAAATTTGGCTGAGGGTTTGAATTGGGGATAAATTTGCCCTTAGGTTGAAAGCGGGAGTGGGAGGAGGTGTCGTTTACGGATGCGACGATGTTGTTGAGGTTTCGCCATGTTCTTGCTGGCAAGACCCAGAGATTTGGAGAAAATTTTTGCTCGTTTTGCAAGCAATGGATTCGCTATGGAGAGAGGGGTGCCTTCTTGTTTGTACGACCATCCTGGTATTGATTACTTCAAACCTTTTTTTAGAAATGTAAGTTTTTGGATGGAAAAATGGATGTTTGTAATTACAGATCATGTTTTTTCCAAGCTTCTTCCCTCTTTTGAGAGTGGATTTTTGTTGAAAGTGATTGAATGCCAATGCGATGCCATTGACAAAAATGAATTTCTATTATGGCGCGCCACAAGCGCCAAGCAGCAAAAAACTGTCAAGAAAAAAAGATCATCCTATTATTTTACAGAAGGCGGAATGTTTTTATATAAGGCTCCTTCTAACAAAGATATTAGTTTTGGATCTTCCCTTCTAGCAGGCTTTTTTTTTGATCCTGGAGCGTGTGTCTGGTCTCTTTTGATTCAAGAAGAGAATTTTTTCTATAACTCTCCAGGGGCAACATGCGATTTATGTTCTGTCTATAGGATTTTTTCAGATGAATTGAATGCTCTCAGTACTTAGACGCGTGGGTGGTGTGAACCTTTTCAAATTATAAGCGCCGGGGAATTCTTTCATCCAAGAATTGCCCATGAGTTTCTTAAAATCCTCAAGGCTGAAATTATAGATACGAAAGAAGTTGAGAGTGATCTCAGCAAAGAAAGGTGTCTCGATTAATCCCTGATTCTGAGGTTGTATTGGAAGATGAGATCTCAAAATGTAAAAAGGGGATCTCCCCACCTTTATTGAGGCATTTCTTTAAAAACAAAGGTATCTATCTTAAAACAAACACAAAACGGCAAACGTTTATTGCTAAAAATTCAAGGGGAGTGGGCTAGTGGGCTTCTTCCCAATTTTGGCCTATTCCCCAGTCGACGACTAGAGGCACCTGAAGTTGCGCCACTGTCATCATCTGCTGAAGAAACGTTTTTGAGAGCTGCTTGAGTTCTTCTAAGGGACCTTCAAATAGAAGCTCGTCATGAATTTGAAGAACCATTCGAGTTGCTGTTTTTTCTTTCTTCAAGAAATGATGGATACGAATCATAGCACTTTTAATAAAATCAGCTGCAGTCCCCTGAAGAGGCGCGTTGATGGCTTGGCGCTCTGCAAAATGGCGAAGGGCAGGTTTACGGTCATGAATTCCCGACAAGCAACAGCGACGACCCCAGAGAGTTTCTACAACCCCTTGGTCGCGGGCCTCTTGTTTTGTTTTTTCCATATAGGCTTGGATTCCCTGATAATGGGCGAAGTAAGCTTCCATGTAACGGGCCGCCTCTTTGGTGGGAATGCCCAATCTTTCTCCCAACCCAAAGGGGCTCATTCCATAAATAATCCCGAAATTGATAGTTTTGGCTCTGCGTCTTAAGTCAGAGGTTACCTCTTCTAAGGGGATGCCAAAAAGTTGAGAGGCGGTTTCTTTGTGGATATCCAGCCCCTTCTGGAAAGCATCAATCAAAGGGCGTACATCTCCCATATGGGCCAACAAACGCAACTCTATTTGAGAATAATCAAAAGAAGCTAAGAGATTTCCAGAAGTGGGAGTAAAGGCACGGCGGATTGCTTTTCCCTCTTCGGTCCGAATGGGAATATTTTGCAAATTAGGATTTGTAGAAGCCAAACGTCCTGTTGATGTGCCCGCCATCACAAAAGAGGTGTGAATGCGTCCCGTTTTAGGATTGACCTGAAGAGGTAATGCATCCGTATAGGTGTTTTTCAGCTTTGCAAGTCCTCGCCATTCCAAAATCTTTTCCGCAAGCGTGTGGCCTCCTTGGGCAAGTGCTTCCAGGACATCAGAGGCTGTTCCATAAGCACCTGTTTTACCTTTTTTCCCTCCCGGAAGACTTAAGCGTTCAAACAAAACCTCTCCCAATTGTTTTGGAGAGGCAATATTAAAAACAATACCTGCTTGCTCATGAATCAAGGTGGTCAAGAGCTCAAGCTTCTGTCCAAACTCATGACTCAATTTTTGAAGTAGAGGAATATCAACGTGAATCCCTGAACGCTCAATACCCACAAGCACAGGCACCAAGGAACGCTCGACTCGTTCATAGAGGGTGACATTTTTTTGTACTTGCAATTCTTTTCGAAAGAGCAGCCAAAGACGAAGAGCAATCGCTGCATCCTCTGCTCCATAAGCCAAAGCTTCCTCTAAAGGTACCTCCCGGAAAGAACGGGCATTTTTACCAGTTCCGGTCACCGCTTGATAGGAAATTGTTTGATAGTTTAAGTACTGCTGTGCCAAAAAATCTAAATTATGGGGATGCTCTCCTCCCCTTAAGACATAGGATAAAAGAAGTGTGTCATCAAAAGGAGTTAATTTTAGGCCATAATTTTCAAGAACACCACTGTCGTATTTTAGGTTATGGCCAATTTTAAGAATAGAAGAATCCTCCAACAAAGGCCGTAAAAGAGCCAATGCTTCGGCAAGAGGAATTTGGGGATCCGTTGTTTCATGGGTTAAGGGAATGTAGCATGCATAAGAAGGGCCAAGGGCGAGGGAAACGCCCACAATTTCGGCCTTCAGTATCTCAAGGGAAGTGGTCTCTAAATCAAACGCGACCCATCCTTGACGCCTTGCCCCGTCGATCCATTGCTCCAAGAGGGATAGATCTTGGACTAAAACCCAAGAAGACTCACCAGCCTCTCTTTGAGGAACAGCTTCGGTGATAGGAGAGGACAAAAAAGGCGATTCCACTTCCCCAGAGATAAGTTTTGTAAGCCGTGGGATAAGAGATGTGAAGGCCTGCTCTTCTAGAAAGGCTTGGACAGAATTCATAGAAATTCCTTGAAAAGCAAGTTTTTCAATAGGAAGGGGCAAAGGCAGATCTTTTCGAAGGGTCACCAGTTCTCGCGAAAGAAAGGCCTGTTCTCGATACTCCGTTAAAAGTTCGCGTCGGCGAGATGGGGGCATCGTATCTAAATGAGCATACAAATTTTCGAGTGATTGAAAGGTGCTAATAAGCTGACTTGCAGTTTTAATACCCACACATGGCACACCTGGGATATGGTCTGAGGAATCTCCCAAAAGAGCTTGTACCTCCACAACTTGGGAGGGAGGAACGCCAAATTTCTCCAGCACCTCTGGCTCGTTTAAAGGCTTGTTTTTCACAGGATCCCAAAGTCGTATGTCTTGTGAAACCAGCTGCATTAAATCTTTATCTGAAGATACAAGAGTTACTTTTTCTCCCTTGTGAGCGGCAGCAACGGCGTAACTTGCAAGCAAATCATCCGCTTCAAAACCTTCCGATTCAAGAACAGGTAATCCAAAGGCCTCACATGCTTGACGTACAAGAGAGAATTGGCTAATTAGCTCTGGTGCTGGTGGGGGGCGATTCGCTTTGTAAAGAGGATATAAATCTTGACGGAACGTTTTTCGAGAGACATCAAAAATCACCCCTAACTTTTCTGGATGATGGTCACTGAGCAAACGAATTAACATGCTCAAAAATCCGTATACTGCTCCCACTGGTTTACCTTGTGGGTTTTCAAGGGGAGGAAGAGCATGAAAAGCTCTAAAAATGAAACCAGACGCATCAATTAAATAAAATTTATGTTGAGACTCCAAACAAGAAATCATAATAGTTTTTCTCTTATTTTTTGCAAAAAGTGGCAAATTGGCAACTGTTTTTTTTTTTTGTTTGTTATTGAGACTATGTCTTGTTTTGCTTAGGAATTAATTGTAGCTTAACTTTTCATGTTGAGGAAACAAAAATATTTGGAGATACGGCTCTATGAATAAGTGTAGATATAAAGTTGTAAGTTTTTTAGTTCTATGTCTTGCAAGTACATCAGTACTTGATCCTGTTTTTGCCAACTCTGCTCAGAAACAGGCAGCTCCCATTAAAAGGCAAAAAACGATCGTTCAATTAAAAGGAGCAGCTGCATTTAACGCTTACGCAGGCAGCCAAAAGAATAAGAACAATATCCAATATTATCCAGATGACAGGGGCCAAGTTGTTCAACCAAGGGAGGTCTCAGCGCGAAATCAAAGCACAATGTTTGGTTTTGATGATACAAGACTTGAATTTGAAGTTTCTCAGCCGTTTGACTATTTAAGTTTTTTAAAATGGAAACTCAATATAGCCTTCAGTGCAGATAAATCCGCCGTAACACCCAGCTTTGTGAAGCAAGCTTACATTACATTAATTTCTAAGTACGCAACGATGGAATTTGGTAACTATTCCGGAGTCGAAGACCGAATGGCCTTTTCTGCAGTTTCCATCCTTGACGGAACAGGAGGATTTGATGGGAATGCTCAAAAATTCGCTGCAACGACCACCGGTACTCATGCAAACGTTGACTTGGTAGGAAAATCCGCTGAAGCAACAAAAATCACTTTATTTTCTCCCTCTTGGAAGGGAATCAAAGTAGGGGTAAGCTACACTCCTTCGACTTCTCATCTTGGTGGCGCTAATCTAAAAACAGATGGATCTACCAATTATGCGAGGGGGGGACATGGTAATCCTTATTCTGTTAATAATATTGCTGTTGGATTGAGCTATGTAGGCTTCTTAACACCCAGTCTTAAATTAAGCACCTCCTTGACAGGTGTTATGGCCAAATCGAAAGCTGAGATACATGATCGCCGAGAGGAACTCAAACGTCGCAATATAAGGTCATGGGCTTTAGGAACGATTCTTTCTTATAAAAATTTCTCTCTTGCAGGTGAATATGCCGATTGTGGGAAATCAGGGCAGTTTTCTAATGACGCCTTAGGTGTGCACCCACTGGGAATTTCAGGTAATCTCAATCCTTTGAATTATAATGCTGCCACAGCAACAGCTCCTAAATTTTTTGATGTCGCGTTTTCTTACATTTATAATCAAACCAAATTTGCTGTCGGATATTTACAAAGTCATAGAAAGACAGGGTTTAGTAATATCAAAGCGACTGCGAAAGTTTGGAACGCTTCTATCACCCAGCAAGTCGCCACAGGTTTGAAAGTTTACCTTGAAGGATTTAGGTATGACACAAAAAATGATGCTGTCGATTATGAAGCAAAGCTTCTTACAAGTAATCTTAGAAAAACCACCGCTGCGGTTGGAAACCAAAAGGCCAACGTAATTATTTTAGGTATGAAGGCAAGTTTCTAAGACAAATTACAAAGAGGGATTTTCAATCCCTCTTTGCTTTATTAAAAGCATCAAAAAAAGCATAATTTTTTTAGTTTTAGGTGGATATCTTTTCTGTTTAAAATAAAAAAATCACAAATATTCAAAGTTGTAGAATTTCTCTTTTTTATTTCCCTCTTTAATATGTCTTTAAAAATTTAGTAAGATTCCATTTTTTTGGAAGGATTGGTTTTTTTTGAGAAAAGAAGAGAAAGAATCACCCCGTTCAATCGGTTGCACCTCAAGCTTCAATGCGCTCAGGTCGTGACAGGTATTCGTCTTGATGTCTTGTTTGAAAAGCTTATCTGGTTGAGATTGGGCGAATCAGTCGGAAGATTTCAATGCTTTTGGAAAACTCTTTAACCAATTCAGGGTTCCATATATTATGAACTCATTCAAATTTGCCTCCTAGCCTCGACGATGAAAGGTTTTTGTTTTATAGTTGCCTGACTCAAATCGTTTTCTATAAGGTTTTCGAATGTCTGAACTTCGTAACATTGCCATTATTGCCCACGTTGACCACGGAAAAACCACGTTGGTGGACAACATGTTAAAACAAAGTGGAACTTTCCGGGCGAATCAAAATGTCGCAGAACGGGCCATGGATTCCAACGCTCTTGAACGGGAACGAGGAATTACGATTCTGGCCAAATGCACCTCTGTGCTTTGGGAGGACAATCGTATTAACATTGTGGACACCCCCGGTCACGCAGATTTTGGAGGTGAGGTAGAACGTATTCTCACCATGGTGGATGGTGTGGTGCTTTTGGTGGATGCAGCGGAAGGTCCCATGCCCCAGACAAAATTCGTTCTTTCAAAAGCCTTAGGCTTGGGACTGAATCCCCTTGTGGTTATTAACAAAGTGGATCGTCCTGACGCCCGGGTGGAAGAAGTGGTAGATGAAATTTTAGAGCTTTTTATGGCGTTGGAGGCCAATGATCAACAGCTAGATTTCCCTTTGGTTTATGCCTCAGGACGTTCTGGATGGGCGGCCCGCAGCCTTGAGGAAGAGCGCAAAGATTTAAGTCCTTTGTTTAAGTTGATTGTCTCCCATGTACCCCCACCTGCCGTTGACGTTAATGTCCCCTTTTCTATGCTTGTGACCACACGAGAGTATAATTCTTATTTCGGGCGTCTTTTAACGGGCCGTATCCACAGCGGAACTCTACGGCTGAATCAGAATGTAAAGGTGCTTAACCTGAACAACACGCTTCTGGAAAGTGGTCGTGTGAACAAAATTCTGGCTTTCCGAGGTCTGGAGCGCGTTCCCATTGACGAAGCTCAAGCAGGTGACATTGTGGCTATTGCGGGACTTGAAAACGCCACTGTTGCAGATACCGTATGTGATCCGGATGTGCCTTCACCCGTACCCTCCTTACCGATTGATCCCCCCACTCTTGCCATGACTTTTTCTATTAATGATTCCCCCCTGGCGGGACGAGAGGGGTCAAAATTAACCTCCCGGATGTTAGGAGAACGCTTAGCCCGAGAAATTGAAGGAAATGTGGCGTTACGGGTGACCCAAACGGCCGATAACGACGCCTTTGAGGTGGCAGGTCGAGGCGAGTTGCAGCTAGGAGTTTTGATCGAAACCATGCGTAGAGAAGGTTTTGAGCTGTCCATCAGCCGCCCCCGCGTTCTTTTTCAAACGGATGAAACAGGGGCTCGCCTTGAACCCTTAGAAGAAATTCAGGTGGATGTGGACGATGAGTTTGTGGGCGTTGTAGTGGAATCCATTAGCTTACGTAAAGGAGAACTGTCAGACATGCGGCCTTCTGGAGGAGGGAAAACGCGTCTTACTTTTCTTGGTCCCTCTAGGGGATTGATTGGGTATCATGGTCTTTTCCTGACAGAAACACGAGGAACGGGCATTATGAACCGTGTTTTTCATTCCTATGGTCCCTACAAAGGCCCCATCGAAGGACGCCGAAATGGTGTTCTCATTTCCAATGGCCAGGGGGAAGCTGTGGCTTATGCTCTGTGGAATTTGGAAGATCGTGGCAAAATGTTTGTGAAACCGGGAGAAAGCGTTTATCAGGGCATGATCATCGGTGAGCATAACCGAGATAATGATCTCGAGGTGAATCCTCTGAAGGCCAAGCAATTGACGAACATGCGGGCCTCGGGCAAGGATGAAGCGATTCGGTTAACGCCTCCCCACCTTATGACGTTAGAGCAAGCCATTGCCTATATCCAAGAGGATGAACGAGTGGAAGTAACCCCCAAATGCATCCGTCTGCGCAAAGCGCTGCTCGACCCCAACGATCGGAAACGCGCCCGCAGTACAAAAGGCTAAAATAATTCGATGTGACGCTTAGAAGCAAAAAAGGGGATTCCACAAAAATCCCCCACATTCTTCCCGCGACCCCCTTCGGTCAGGTCATTTCTCAAGAGTTCTTGATCAAAAAAGGAACTGAGAGTTTTCAGCTGAAGGTAAATATGAAAGTTGCTTGGGACTGAGAGAAGATTTTTTTCGTCGTTAATCGGACGCAAAGTGTGATCGAATCAGAAAGCATTTCTTTTTCTTTTTAAAAAACACCTTTTGTGGGGCAGGGGAGAGGCCTCACATTTCTGTTATCTCGATTGATTGTGGGACAACCGTCCGGACTCCGAATGAATGGATGGGTTTTAAAAATCTTTTTCAGACAAGAAGTCATTGAACGTCCCGTTTTTTATTGATAGAAAACCAGATTGGCTCTTGGCATCAGAAGGAGCCCAATATGATGCTTTTTGAGATGTGCGAACGGCTTGTGAAATAAGACTTTTCAATCAAAGCGTTCTCTCTTGGGTGAATAAGGAGATGGACTCATGAGAGTGGCTTTAGAGCTCACCTATGTTTGTCTGTGTTTTAGGTGTTTTTCGATCTACTCATGAGAGACCACTGAAACGAGCGCAGATGATAATAACCCGTTGAAGTTCCAAGAAATCTTGGTTCAGTCCCCTAAGGCCCCATTTCTGCCTGCGTCATCTTTCTTTTGTCAAGCGCTGGGCTTATGTCTGGCAG
>CAZGKG010000050.1:0-3246 GCA_964525615.1 uncultured Rickettsiales bacterium
AAAAATAAAAAAAAAAAAAAAAAGAACGTGCCATACCCAAAAAATCCTTATTAAAAAATTCAACAGCATATTAATTGTTGTTTTTTATTATTTTTTTAAAAAAGTGTTTTTTATGGATTTTTTTAAGATGAAAAATGATCAGTGAAAAGGCTATCGGGAAGCCTTTTGGGGAAAAGATGGCTCGCTTCCTGAAGGGGACACAGAAGTCAGATTCTATAATCTATGATTTTTTCTGGGATTTTAGAAAAAAGAGAGAGAGAGGGTGAGAGAAGAGTGTTCCTTTAGGTCTGGAAAATCTAAAAGTTAAGATGTTTGGTCTGAGTGAACCTACAGGGTGGGGGGGCTGGCACCAAGTCTCAAAACGTCTTGAGAAGATCGTGGCGCGGTGCCAGGAGGGCCTCGTACCCCAAGATTCGATACCCGCTTAAAGATTGAAATCCTCTTTGGTGAAGGGCCCTTACAATCTTTGTGATGTGAGGTCGATTCACCCATTGGATTATCTAAATCTCAGTCTTGTCAAAAAATTCTGGGTTTAACTCAAAGAAAAAATCCGAAAAAATAGTGGAAGCTCCGCCCTTCCTCAATTTATCGATAACCTTTCAAAAATGCATGATGATCGATCCCGTTGACTATCGTTAGAAATAGGAGAACTAGAGGCGTCTTACGCGCCCCCCTCATTGTTGAAGGCTATTGTTATTGGAAATATTTTGTCCTTCAGGGATTGAAAGGATTATTTTACCTCTATTATTTTTAATGATGCTTCACAGAAAAATGACTTTTTTTGTCATCTGTGAAACACTTCCAACCAAAAGTTAGAAGGTCATCGCTTGAGGAGGCTTTTTTTCTTATTGTTACGTTCCCAGCAGGGGTTTTTTATGAGCTGGATTTTTTTGTTTTTTATCGAAGTGAAAAAATTTTACTGGAAGACGCTCTACCCTATTAAAAGGTACCTGAGGAAGCGCCCTCAGGGAGAGCGTCTGAACCAATAAAACAAAGAGCTTACTTGATTGCGGTAATTGCTACCCTGTTTTGAGCATAAACTTCTTCGGTGCTACCAGGGACCAGCGTGACACGCTTTCCATAACTAATGGTAGAAAGACGGCTTGCGGTTACACCAAGAGAAGTCAAATAATCACGAGCCGCATCAGCACGACGTTGACCTAACTTGTCGTTGTATTCAACTGTGCCGCGGGCGTCACAATAACCCGCTACTTCTGCGTGCCGCTCAGGATATTTCAAAAGCCATGCGGCTTGCTTCTCAAGAACTGCACGAGATTCTGGGGCCAAATCATAACGATCAAAGCCATAGAACACACGGTCTTCAACATTTGTTACAAAGTCAGCAGCTGTTCCAGGGGTTGGCCCCGCAACATCTGAACCGCCTTGACCTGAGGTTGTTGCCTCTTCTGAATCTCCACACTCACAAGCCGCTAAAAAGGTTGTTAGCATAAAGAGCGTTGCCAATCTAAGTTTCATCGTACTCGCTTCCTCTTCTTTATAATTTTTAACAGGATACAAAGATTTCTGTTAAAGTTCTCTAAATAAAATTTTTGTTCCCGGAGGTTTAGTCCCCTGTGCGACGCCCTTAGAGCAAACCAATCTCAGAGACCCTCCCCGCATATATAAAGAAAAGTTATTATTAATTCAAGAGGTTTTAATTCAATGAAACACAAGACCAACAAGGCTCTAAGGCCTCATCTGGGGTGGGAATTTTTCTCACTTTTAGACTGGAAAGATCAATGCTGTAAAGTTGAGAGTTTTTTGAAGGAGATTCCTTAGCCGAAAACACAAGAGCTTGCCCATTTGGAGCCCACGAGGGTGTGTCGACAAGATAGAAAGACGCGATCAGCTTTTCTTGCTCACCCCCAGGGGTCATAACTCCCAGAAAAAATCCGCCTTCCCGCCGGATAAAGGCAATTCGGTTTTGTTGAGGAGACCAAACAGGTGCAAAATATTTCCCCTTTGACCAACTCAGGCGCACAGGCTCTCCTCCTCCTAAACCTAAACGATAAAGTTGTGGTGAACCTCCACGGTCTGAATTAAAGACAATCGCTTGACCGTCTGGAGCACACGAAGGGGACACATCAATCCCACGACTTTGCACAAGAGAGCGAACCTCTTCTCCATCTAAGGAATAAAGACCTAAGTAGGTTTTTCCCTCTCGAATGACACTTAAAATTACGTGATCTTTTCCTGGAATAAAACGAGCAGAAAAAACACGCCCCTTGGTGGGAATTAAGGTTTCTTTCTGTTTTTCCAAATCATAAATAAAAGCTTGGGGCTCAGTACGATCTCGATTCGAGACATAAATAATTTTTTTTCCAGAAGAAGAGAATTGAGGCCCTTTTAGAAGATGTCCCTTGATGTCCAGGTTACGTTTGTTCCATCCATCTTGATCCATTAAACGAATATGAAAAGACTTTTTTATTCCTTTGCCAAAACTAGAAACATACATGATTTGGGTGTTAAAATAGCCAGAATGCCCTGTCAATCTTTCGTAAATAGCGTCAGAAATTTTGTGCGCCATCACCCTCTTTTGTTCTTTATGACCCGTTAAAGAAAAGGCCTGAAGCTCTTTCCTCCCAAAAACATCCATAAGACGACATTTAAATGTGACGCTTTCTCCTTCTTGCATCACCGTACCTGCCAGAAGAATTTGTGCTCCCGTTTGCTTCCAGGCCCCCCAAGAAGGGTCGGAAAAAGCGCCCATGGCGTTTTGAGGGAGAAAGGGATTTCTCAGGCTTTGAAAAAGACCGCATCCTTCCAAATCTCCCTGAATAATTTCCTTAAGCTCTTGGCAGAGTTCTCCGCCATCCCCTTGAAGAAGCAAAATAATTGGAGTCGGTTGAAAGGTCCCTTGAGTAATGTCAACCTCAAGAGCCTGCGCCTGCTTTACTATGCATAAAAGAAAAAACAGGTAAAAAAACTTCAAAAACCGCACGCTCAATCTCCGCTTTAACCTGACAACGTTCTCAAGAAAGAAGGTTTATGCAAAATATCCGCGCTCACTCAAAAACCTTATGGTATCCCCAACGGGATTCGAACCCGTGTTGCCGCCTTGAAAGGGCGGTGTCCTAGGCCTCTAGACGATGGGGACAAGAGTTACCCTTTTCTAACTCCTGCCCCTTTAAAAATCAAGCCCCCATCAACAGGTGTCTACGCGTTGATCACAAAGGGGCATTTGCTCTGAAATATTGAAACTCCCTGATGGCCCTATTCAACCTATTTTCGATGGGCCACTTTCTT
>CAZGKG010000050.1:3346-8964 GCA_964525615.1 uncultured Rickettsiales bacterium
AGCATTTCCACTCCAAGAACACGCTTTAAAATCCTCAATCCTACCTGTTTTATCAATACTTTCAACAATATGAAAAAAATTTGTCTTGATATCGCATTTTTTTTCTTTTGCCGTAAGAATTTTTTCTTTTCCCCAAACTCCTTGGCTTATCCCACCAACCATCCCCAAAATCAAAAAAAATTTTCTTGTAAAGGAAATGGTCCTTAAGGGCATGATGAAAAACATCTGCTTGTTATTCCTTTGATTCAACCAATAGGCAAAACTATAGATTTAATTTGCCAAAAAAAAATGAACAAAAAGAAAGAAATGACGACTCAAGCTCAGAAATTTTTTCTTAAGATTTTTAGAATAAACCTTGAATCTTCTCAGAAAAAAGATCACGTTCAGGACGTTACAATCATTTTTTGAAACCATTCCACCTTATGCGGCTTTTTGCTTTTTGGCATCTTCAAACCAAGCGATCTTTTAACCTAGATCTGGTTTTTTTTATGACACTGATTTCCAGTGTAGGTTTTTTTATGCTTTACTCGGCGGCCGATTGTCACCTAAACCCTTGGGCTCTGAAGCAAATGATTCGGTTCTTTTTCGGACTGGGAATTTTTTGGTTAGTTAGCGCCATTGATGTTCGTTTTTGGCTTTCTCAAGCTTTCTTTATTTACGCTGTGTGCTTAGGGCTTCTTTTTGTGGTAGAGCTTTTGGGTTTTGTGGGCATGGGCGCTCGACGATGGGTTGATCTTTATGTATTTCAAATACAACCCTCCGAACTGATGAAAATTGCCTTAGTTTTAGCTTTGGCTGCCTATTTCCACAATCTTAACGATCGACCAAAATTATACCATTTAATCATTCCAACGCTTTTAATTTTGCTGCCAACTCTTTTGGTTTTAAGACAACCGGACCTTGGCACAGCGATGATCCTTCTTCTGGTGGGAGGAAGTATTTTCTATGGAATTGGGGTTCGTTTATGGTTTTTTACCGCAGGTCTTCTCGGCACAGCAGGTCTTTTCCCTATTTTGTGGAAATTTTTGAAAGATTATCAAAAAAAACGCATTTTTATTTTTTTGAATCCTGAACAAGACCCACTTGGATCTGGATACCATATTCTGCAATCAAAAATTGCCATCGGCTCTGGTGGTTTTTGGGGGAAAGGCTTTAACCAAGGCACCCAAAGTCGGCTTGATTTCCTTCCAGAAAAGCAAACGGACTTTATCTTTACAATGTTGTGTGAAGAATGGGGGTTTGTTGGTGGTCTTGCTCTGATCGGACTTTACATCATGTTTTTAATCAAGTGTTTCCGTATCGCTCTTGAGGCGCGGTATACTTTTAGTTGCCTCGTTGCCGTGGGTGTTACTTCTATGGTGTTCTTTCACGTTTTTATTAATATCGGCATGGTCATCGGCGTGTTACCCGTTGTGGGAGTTCCTCTTCCTTTTATGTCTTATGGAGGCACCTCTATGCTCACTTTAATGATTGGTTTGGGCTTGATTGGGGCCGTCAGCGGCCAAAAGGAAACACGTCTTTCTTCTTATTTTAAACCCCAAGATAATTTTCGTTAAAACGCGACCTTAAAGCAAAAATTTTTTGCTTAATTTTGAAGGGTTTTACGCAAGATATCAATATCTTCAGCAAGAGCAGAACTCTGACGAATCATTTCTTCAATTTTTCGGACCCCATGAAGAATGGTGGTGTGATCGCGCCCACCAAACTGGCGACCAATTTCAGGAAGAGATTTTGACGTCAACTGTTTGGCTAAAAACATTGCTACTTGCCGAGGAAGAGCAATATCCTTCGTCCGTTTCGCAGAGTGTAAATCTGCCAAACGGATGCGGTAATATTCTGCCACTCGTCGTTGCACATCTTCCACTGTTAAAATACGATCATAAGACCTCAGTAAATCCCGTAAG
This sequence comes from uncultured Rickettsiales bacterium, assembly GCA_964525615.1. GTDB lineage: Bacteria > Pseudomonadota > Alphaproteobacteria > Holosporales > CAZGKG01 > CAZGKG01. The sequence goes on from CAZGKG010000050.1 coordinate 5,251, forward strand.
ACCTCTTGAACCATTTCCAATGTCATTTGTCGTCCTACAAGAGTGGTGTGAGCCACAACCCGCGTTAAGGCTCCCTCCAATTCTCGGACGTTGGAGGTAATTTTATGGGCTAGAAAATCCAAAATCTTTAAAGGAATTGCACAGGCAAACTGCTCTGCCTTTGTTTGTAAAATTCCTAAACGAAGCTCATAGGTTGTCGGGTGAATGTCGGCCACAAGCCCCCACCCCAGGCGTGAGCGCATCCGTTCCTCCATTCCCTCTAAATCAGAAGGAGATTTATCCGCAGAAATCACGACCTGGCGATTCTGGTCCACAAGGGCGTTAAAGGTATGAAAAAACTCCTCTTGGGTGGAATCTTTTCCCGAAATAAATTGTACATCATCAATCATAAGCACATCGACGGAACGAAAACGCTCCTTAAAGGCCACCGTGTTGCGAAACCGCAGCGCTTTAATGAATTGGTACATGAATTTTTCAGCAGAGAGATACATGACCTTTCGCTTAGGATGGGTGCTTTGAATATGATGAGCGATAGCGTGCATCAGATGGGTTTTCCCAAGCCCTACACCCCCATAAAGAAACAAAGGGTTAAAAGGAACTGTTTCAGCTTCGGCAACCCGCCGGGCGGCAGCATGAGCCAATTCATTGGGCTTTCCCACCACAAAATTTTCAAAGGTCGAGCGGGAATCAAGGGGAGATCCCATCAACAATCTTTCGTCCCCTTCTTCCAAGGAAGAATCATCTTTAATCGACGAAGATCCAGAAATTTTTGTCCCATCTGATAAAGGGCGCGAGGACTCTAAAGTCTGTCCTTCCAGCACCTCTAAGGCAAGCGTCACAGGATAAGGAGCTTTTTCATTAAAAATTTTTTGAAGGGATTCAAAGTAGTAGGTTGTCACCCAATCTTTTATAAAAAGAGATGGGGCCCCCAAAACCACGCGGTCTTGTTCATAAGTCTTTAAAACCAAAGGCTGAATCCAGTTGTGGAAAACCTGCTCCCCCAACTGTTTCCTGAGATCTTCTCGGGTATTTGCCCAAGAAAAAAGAATTTTCTCTCGGTCAGCAGAATCCTCAGGAAACAGCATGAATACCCTCAAATTGCCCTATGACAGGGCATTTCCGAAAATTAAGAAGCGATGCCACCTAATTTGGAGGCAAGACGAGAAACTTTACGAGCGGCGGTATTCTTGTGCAGAACTCTTTTGGTGACACCCCGCATTAATTCCGACTGGGCAACGCGAACAGCTTCCGTTGCTTTGGCGGCTTCTCCACCCTTTAAAGCCTCTTCAGCCTTTTTAATAAAGGTACGAATACGACTAATACGGGCCACGTTAATCAAACGCTTGCGTTGGTCACGACGAATCTTTTTTTCTGCTGACGTGTGATTAGCCACGCTGTTTTTCTCCTCAGAATACTCAATAAATCCAGTATTTATTTATACCCAAGCAACCACAAAAGGTCAATCACCTTCCGCTCAAATGTACAAGCCCACAAGCCCCAAAAGAGGCTGACCCGCCTTTTAGTTACTCATCCCCCATTTTCAAGGCCGCTAAGAAGGCCGCTTGAGGAATCTCAACGTTGCCAATCTGGCGCATGCGCTTTTTGCCTTCCTTCTGTTTGTCTAGAAGTTTCCGTTTACGAGTAATATCACCACCATAACATTTCGCTGTCACATCTTTGCGTAACGGAGAAATTGTTTCCCGTGCGATTACCTTCCCGCCGATTGCGGCTTGAATAGCAATTTTAAAAAGCTGACGAGGGATCAGGGTTTTGAGACGGGCACATAAAGCCCGACCTCTGGATTCTGCATTCCCACGGTGTACGATACAGGCTAAGGCGTCCACAGGATCTCCGTTCACAAGAACCCCAAGTTTCACCAATTGCCCTTGCTCATAGCCATCCACCTGATAATCAAAACTGGCGTATCCACGACTGATGGATTTTAACCGATCATAAAAATCAAAAACGATTTCATTCAAAGGCAAACGATAAACTACCATTGCCCGGTTCCCCACATAGGTCAGATCCATCTGAACCCCCCGTCGGTCTGTACATAAGGTCAGCACAGGTCCCAAATAAGTGTCAGGAACTAAGATTGTTGCTTTGATCCATGGCTCTTCGATTGTGGTAATCTTCACAACATCCGGCATATCAGCGGGGTTGTGAAGCTCTAAAATTTTTCCATTTGTGAGGTGGACCCGATAAACAACGCTAGGAGCAGTTGTGACTAAATCCAAATTAAATTCGCGCTCGAGACGTTCTTGAATAATCTCAAGGTGCAAAAGGCCTAAAAATCCACAACGGAACCCAAATCCCAAAGCAGTGGAAGATTCCGGTTCAAATTGGAAGGAGGCATCATTGAGACGTAATTTTGCAAGACTTTCTCGTAAATGTTCAAATTCACTGGCATCAGCAGGAAAAAGACCACAAAAGACAACAGGCACACTGGGTTTGAATCCTGAGAGAGGCTCAAGGGTAGGACGTTTTTCTTCCGTAATCGTATCGCCCACCTGACAGTCAGAGACATGGCGAATGCCGGCAATCACGTATCCTACTTCACCGGCTTCTAAAGAGTCCAGCTTCTGCTTTTTAGGGTTAAAGATCCCCACCTCTTCTAAAGTGTAAAGGCCTCCTGTTGCCATCATCTTAAGGCGCGTCCCTCGAAGCATCCGACCTTCAAAGACCCGCACTAACACAATAACCCCCAAATAAGGATCATACCAGCTATCCACCAGAAGGGCCTTCAAAGGTAAGGACCGGTCCCCTTGAGGAGGGGGCAATCGCTTTACAATAGCTTCTAAAACATCCGGAATGCCCAAACCGGTTTTTGCTGAAACCAAAATACGATCAGCTGTATCCAGACCAATGACATCTTCGATTTGCTTACAAACCCTGTCAGGTTCCGCCGCTGGAAGATCCACTTTATTTAACACGGGGATAATTTCATGATCGTGCTCAAGGGCTTGATAAACGTTTGCAAGGGTTTGAGCCTCCACCCCTTGGCTTGCGTCCACCACCAGCAAGGACCCCTCACAAGCCGCAAGAGAGCGGCTGACTTCGTAAGCGAAATCTACGTGTCCTGGCGTGTCCATGAGGTTGAGTTGATAGCATTCCCCATCATGGGCGTGATAGAGAAGGCGCACAGTCTGAGCCTTAATCGTAATCCCTCGTTCTCGTTCGATGTCCATGCTGTCAAGCATTTGATCTTTACGTTCCCGAGCCTCAATGGCCCCACAGGCTTCTATGAGGCGGTCCGCAAGGGTTGATTTTCCATGATCAATATGGGCAACAATGGAAAAATTTCGAATCCGCGCTAGAGGAAATTGGGAGGTGCTCATTCTTCACCTCCATCCCGCAACAGGGCGCCCAGTTTTTCTAAAACCTCGGCGGCAATCACCTTTATTTTTTCTTGGATAAAATGATCCGTCAGGGTTTCCGTTAGGGACTGAAAGACAAGGCGAACCCCCAAAGATTTTTTCCCCGCGCCCACTTTATGAGCATCGTCAAACACATCAAAAACCGTCAGTTCTTGAATTTCAGGCCCTGCCACCTTTTGAATCAATTTCAAAAGGGACTCGGCAGGAAGCGTTTGATCCAGAAGAAAGGCTAAATCAAGTGTCATAGATTGATAAGGAGACAAAGACAAAGAGGAACGTGGGAAGGGAGGTTTTTCTGGAGGGATTTCATGCAAAAATACCTCAAAACCCCAAAGGC
>CAZGKG010000051.1:0-2014 GCA_964525615.1 uncultured Rickettsiales bacterium
GGACCTGTCATTAAGGATAAGAGAATAACTCCTATCCAAAGACTGGAGGAGAAGGGTTCACCAAAGAAAAAAAAGCCTGAAACAGCCATCAATCCGAATCGCCACAGGCTAATAGGAACCAAAAGAGAAAGCTTTGTTAAACTTAAGGCTTTGCTTAAACTCCATTGAGCGAGAGCATCAAAAAATCCTACAATAAGAAGCACGCTCCACTGAAAAAGTGTTGGATAACACCACACTGGCAGGGTGATTACGCCTAAGAAAACGCTGCTTATTGCAAGTAAAGAGAGAGTTGCTTCTGAAGGAGATGTTGTTTTCAGAAGTTTTTTTCCTAAGATGTTAGAGCCTGAAAAGGCCAGAATTGCTCCTAACGGCATAAAAAGAATAAGGATTTTTTTCTCCTCTAAAAACCAGACACCCCCTAAGATTTCTTGCTGCAACAAAAATCCTGCACCACATAAGGCTCCTAAAGAGGCCATGATTTGAAGGGGCGACGTTTTCTCCCGAAGAAGCAAAAGAGCACCTGCAAAAGTACAAAAAGGTCCCAGCAAACGAAAGAAAGCTAAAATTCCCAGAGGCAAAAGACGTAAAGCGTCAAACCACAGGACAAAACCAACACAAGCGCACAAGGCCCGCGGCAGCGCATAATAAGGCTTTTTTGTGAAAAAAAAAGTTTTGAAGGATTGAACTCGATCTGATTTTTTCAAAAAGAGCAGAAAGAAAAAAGCAAGAAAAGTCTCTAAAAAAGCAAGCTCAAAGGGGGGAATTTTTTCCTCAGAACGTAAGAGATGGACGGACAAAACCGTGACCACAGCAAAACAAAAAGTGGAAAAAAACTTCCAAAAGATTCCGCGTACAGACGCTTGAGACAAAAGAACCATGATAACACCCAAAAGAGGGGTAGCGAAGTGAAAGAATCTAAGTGTATAGTAAAGTGGTTTTCCCTAAGGGGCAAGGGATTCCCCCCATCCCTTATCACTGTTACTGCAGGTATTTTTATATTTGAGGGTTTTTTCATGACACGTTCCGCAACAGATCCGGTCCTTAAAGAAGCGCTTCAGCGACGTAAAGGGACACGCCTCATGGTGGTTCAAGCTTTGTACCAAAGAGCTCAAACTGGTGTAAGTCCGGAAGAATTAATTCAGGATTTTTTTGAAGGTCCCTTGAAAGAATATTTTGCAGACAAGGGAATTTTAGGAGATCCTGTGTATTTTGCAGAAATTGTAAAGGGCGCAATCCTGAAGCAAGAGGAAATTGACGGATGGATTTCCCAATTTCTCGTGGAAGGTTGGCGCATTCAGAGACTGGAGGCAATCGTTTTGGCGATCTTACGTGCCGCATCTTATGAGCTTTGGGGAATGCGAGATGTTCCAAAGACTCTTATTGTTAATGAGTATGTGTCCATGACCCATGGCTTTTTTACAGGCCGAGAGCCCCAGTTTGTAAACGCTCTTCTCGAAAAAATTGCAAACCTTACAAGGCCATCTCATGAAAATTAGGAACTCTATTCTCTGTCTCTTTTTCTTGTTTGAGGGTGGCTTATTTGAAAAAGCCCACGCAGAGGCCGAGCCAAAATCTTCTTCACAATCCCACGAGACGCCTTCAGGGGCCCATGAGGACAAAACTTCTCACGATAAATTCAAAGCAAGCCCAGCGCTGACCTTTCCCGGATTTCGAGTAGTTATTTTGGAGGAACAAGGACCCGTTGCTCTTTTGGGGCTAGAAGTTAGCTTGGAGACTAAAACCATCGAAAAAACCGCCGTGATTAATGAAAATTGGATTAAGATTCAAAGCGCCATCTTTCAAGATCTCTATAGCATTGCACCTTTTCTCTGGGAAAAGGGCTACACACCAACAGTTTCCTCTCTCCAAAAAAGAATTTTTTATCTTTGTGAGAAAATTATAGGATCCGGTATCTTAGAAAAAGTGAAAGTTCAAAAGGCGTATATGCGGGGTCTTAGTCTTACAAAAATAAAATCTCAAGCCTTTACCTTTTCAAGCAAACCCCGCAAAGTCC
>CAZGKG010000051.1:2024-2338 GCA_964525615.1 uncultured Rickettsiales bacterium
GAAATAAATGGTCGTTTTTTATCTTTCTTATTGGAGTATTCCAATCCATTAATTTTTGCTAAAGAGCTACGTTTTTTAGCATAATTTGGCGCCACCATAGGATAATCAATTGGAAGCCCCCAACGCTCCCGATACTGCTCAGGGGTCATTTTGTAAACGGCACGAAGATGACGCTTCAACATTTTAAGCTTTTTTCCGTCCTCTAGACAAATAATATGATCGTCGGTGATGGATTTTTTTATAGGAACCGCAGGTTCCAAGGGCCTCATATGAGACACGACACCAGGATTTCCTAATGTTGTAAGGGTAGCGTA
>CAZGKG010000051.1:2360-2640 GCA_964525615.1 uncultured Rickettsiales bacterium
GACATCACTCACTAAATGCAATACTTCGGATGTCTGAGGGGCTCCTCCTTCAAAAGGATAATTTTCAACACGCATGACAAAACTCATTGTTGGTGAATGTTACTAAAAAACAATATGTTGTATTTTTTTTTATAGCTTTTTTATAACGAGCGTGCAAGAAAAAAAACAGTAAAATGTCTCATAAATTATTGAAATAAATGAAAAATTTATTGAATGCAAGTAAAAAATGCCAAAGCGTCAAAATGTAAATTGCCATTTTTTCCATAATATTTTGGACCAT
>CAZGKG010000051.1:2650-8944 GCA_964525615.1 uncultured Rickettsiales bacterium
TCAGCAGCTACTTCTAAGAAAATTTTTTTCACCCCTTTTTGACGAGCATCTTCAAGAAAACTTTCTAACAAAAACACGCCCCATCCTTTCTTTTTTTGACATTTTTGCACAAGAATCGTGAGAAGATCGCAAGAGTCAGCTGCGCACTGTGCCATATAAAATCCCCAACAAGATTCTTCAGATGGACTCCAAAGAGCTTTTCCAAAAGTGCTATTAAGCGCAAAAAGCTCTTGAAAACTTTGGGCGCTCCAAGAATTTCGAGAAAAAGCCTCTTGATGAATTTGCGCGCAAAGATCAGGTGGAATCTCTTTTAAATCACGCAAGAAAGCTGATGAGCTCAATTGTGGCCACCTTAAGAATTTTGAGGAAATTTTACAGCGGGTGGATAAAGATAGAAAGGTTCAACCGGAGCACAATCTGGTAGCAGTGGGGAGCTAAGAATTTTTTCAGCGAGCAATCGAGAAGAGGAGATCTCCAAAAGGGAACCTTCTACAAAATTTAAACGTGCTCCGACAGGCTTTTTTCTTGGATTCATTTGTATGCCGCCTATCAGGACTTCCTTCAGAGGGAGATCGTTTTCTATAAAAAAGGTCTCAAGGGACGAAAATGTATGAAGCCCAGGCGGTTTTAAAGAACATCCACCAGGGCCATATAATTGGGTAGCAAAAGTAGATCCATAGGTATCAACAAGCAAACAAAAAAAATCTTCAGAAAAATGCTTTTGAAAAGGTTTTTTCCATAACTCAAAAAGGGTCTTTCCATACACAGGTTTTCCAAAAGCGCAAGAAAGACCATAAGCAGCGCTTAAGCCAAGCTTAATACCTGTGAGCGATCCTGGGCCCTGCGTCACACCAAAACAGTCTATTTCTCTGAAAGAAAGATTCGCTTCTTTACAGGCCTGAACTAAAAAAGGCAGCAAGAAAGAAGAAGGTCCTTTTTCCTGAGAGCGTTCTTTTTTCTTTTCTAAAACAAAGCGATTTTCTTTTACAAGCGTAATAGAAATCGTTTCTCCACAGGTGTCCCAACACAAAAGATTCATTTTTTAACCTTGAATAGATTCTTAAAATAGGTAATCAAGAGACACGATCTTTGCAAAGGATTATTTATGTCCATCCCCCCTCCTTATCCACAAAAGTGGCCAAGAGCTGTAATTTTTGATTGGGATAATACCCTTGTGGATACATGGCTTACCTGTTACGAAGCTTTCAATGCAACTCTTGAGGAATTTCAAGCCCCGTTTTGTTTGCCAGAAGTTTTTTATAAGCAACCTCACTATTCAGTGCGTGATCTATTACCACATTATTTGGGAAAGGCCTCTCAAAAAGCGGAAAGTTTTTTTTATCAGAAAATGCATGAAACCCATTTAGAAAACCTTCGGGCTCTTCCCGGAGCAGAGAAATTGTTACAGCTTCTTTGGGGCCGCAACGTTTATATCGCAATCGTCAGCAACAAAGAGGGAAACATCTTAAGAAAAGAAGTCAAACACCTTGGCTGGGACCATTACTTTGGTTGCGTGATTGGCTCCCGTGATACGCTGGAAGATAAGCCATCTCCCCTGCCCTTGTTGACAGCCTTAAAAGAAACTCATATTTCACCAGGGCATGATGTCTGGTTTGTCGGGGATTCTTCCGTTGATAGCCTTTGCGCAAAAAATGCCAATTGTATTCCTGTAGCGGTCAGCCAAAACGCTATCTTGGCTGACACACCCACAATTTATGGAAAAGATTGCTTAGGGATTAGCAGCATTCTAACGCGACTTTAAGGGGACTGTCCCAAGATGCTCTCCTAAAAAGACCCAAGGGGCAGGTCTAGACATTCAGAGGGGATCTCCCTATGATTTGACTTTTCTGGAGGGGTGCCGGAGTGGTTGAACGGGGCGGTCTCGAAAACCGTTATACGGGAAACTGTATCGAGGGTTCGAATCCCTCTCCCTCCGCCAGTGATCCCCTTAAGAACACTTCTTCTCCCCTATCTTCCGTCTTCCTCTTTTTTTAGAAATTGAGGCCCCTCTTGCCAACTGTTCAAAAATACCTTTTGTTCAGTTAAAAGAAATCCTTTGAAAGAAAGGACCATGAAAAATGACCAAAGATGAAGAAATTTATACGGGGCTTTCGGTATTTTTTACCTCTCTTTTAGTGTTGGGGAACTTAACGTATCAAAAATTTATTGTTCTTAAGACCCCACTTTATCATTTTGAACTTTCTGTAGGGGCTGTTTTATATCCTCTGACTTTTCTTCTAACTGACCTCATCACAGAGCTATACGGTAAAGAAAAAGCGACTTTTTGCATTCGATGGGGGATGGTTATGAATATTCTTGTAGCCCTTATAATTTCTTTAATGGATGCTTTGCCAGCCACCAGCTGGTCTAAAATTAATGATCAAACCTTTCATGCGGTTTTTGGATATTACACCATTGCCTTTATCGGCTCTCTGATTGCCTGTTACACAGCACAAGCGGTTGATGTAATATTATATCTGTGGATCAGGAAAATAACGCACGGCAAGTATTTATGGTTAAGAAGCAATGGAAGCACGTGTATCTCATTATTGATTGATACCACTGTTGTGATTGGTTTTATGACATTTTTTGGGATTTTTTCTGTAGCCCAAATGGTGCCTCTTATCCTCAATAGTTACAGTTGGAAACTGCTTTTCACCCTTTGTAGCACACCCCTATTTTATCTCAGTGTCTTTTCTCTTAAAAGACTTGGGAGATCTTAAATCCAGCGCCTCTCCCAAAAAAACAATCCAAATCCCGCCAAAACGACAGCACTAAAATTTATTTCCTTTGTGACATTAAAAGGCGACTTTACAAAAACTAAAAAAACATCACAATAAGATGCCTTCAAACTGTAAACAGGTAATTTTTTTGCGTGTCATTATTTTAGCGGGTGGTTTTGGAACCCGCCTCAGTGAAGAAACAAGTCTTAAACCGAAGCCTATGGTAGAGGTTGGGGGGCGTCCTATTTTATGGCATATCATGAAAATTTATTCCCATTATAATTTTAGGGAATTTGTCATTGCCCTTGGCTACAAGGCAGACCTTATAAAAAAATACTTTTTGGAATACGCAGAATTTTCTGGAAATTTAACCATCCAAATCAAACAGGGCCAAACAAAAGTCCTTGACCGTGAAAAGGACGATTGGCTCATTCACTTAGAAGACACGGGCATTGGCGCCAATACGGGAGGCCGGGTTAAAAAACTTGCTGATCTTGTGCGAGATGAAACCTTTATGGTGACTTATGGAGACGGTGTTTCCAACGTTCCAATTGATCAGTTGCTGGCGTTTCATAAGTCTCACGGAAAATTAGCAACTCTCACAGCGGTCAGACCTCCTGCACGTTTTGGAGGCTTGCTGATTAATGATCAAAAAACCGTCACACGTTTCATAGAAAAGCCTCAAATGGGAGAAGGATGGATCAACGGTGGTTTTCTTGTGTTTGAGCCGGCCGTCCTTGATATGATTTCAGGGGTTTCCAGCAGTTTGGAGGCAGACCTTTTGGAGGAGCTGTCCTCCCAAGGGCAATTAGCAGCCTTTTGCCATGATGGTTTTTGGCAATGTATGGATACCTTACGCGACCTGAAATATCTTGAAGAGATGTGGAGTACAGGTCAGGCACCCTGGAAGGTGTGGGCATGAGCGCTACTTCCTTAAAATTCTTTTGGCAGGACCGTCGTGTGTTTGTAACGGGAGGCAGTGGCCTTGTGGGGGGATGGCTGGTCAAGGACCTGGTACATCTGGGAGCCGACGTTGTTGTCCTTTTGCGGGACTGGGTTCCTCAATCCTCCCTTGTTTCAAAAGATCTATTAGGGAAGGTCACGGTGGTCAGAGGGGATCTGGCCTCACCTCTTTTTCTAGAACGGATTCTTGCAGAATATGAAATCCAGTCGGTTTTTCATTTAGCTGCTCAAACCATTGTCCCCATCGCTAATAAGAATCCTCTGTCCACTTTTGAATCCAACATTGCCGGTACTTGGAATCTTTTAGAAGCTTGTCGCCATGTGACATCCGTTTCCTCAATCGTGGTGGCCTCATCCGATAAGGCCTATGGCGACGCCCCTGTTCTCCCCTACACAGAAACGATGCCCCTGGGCGCCGTTTATCCTTATGATGTGAGTAAGGCTTGTGCGGACATGATCAGCCTTTCTTATGCAAAAACCTTTCATTTGCCTGTGGCGATAACTCGATGTGGCAATTTTTATGGTGGCGGAGATTTAAATTGGAATCGTGTGATTCCCGGCACGATTCGATCGGCAATTCGTGGCCAAGAACCCGTCATTCGTTCCGACGGCACCTTGATACGGGACTATATTTACGTCAAAGATGCCGTCAGCGCCTACCTAACCCTTAGCCAGGCTCTCAGTAATAATCCTGACTTACGAGGGGAAGCGTTTAACTTCTCAAATGAAACCCAAAAAACAGTTCGGGAATTGGTTGACCTCATTCTGACTTATTTGAACTCCTCCCTCTCACCGATCGTTCAGGGGGTCAACACCGGTGAAATCAACGCGCAATTTCTAGACTCCTCTAAGGCCCGCACCCTTTTAGGATGGTCTCCTGTCTTTGGATTGGAAAAGGGACTGGCAGAAACAATTCAGTGGTATCAAGATTATTTTAAGGAACAAGCCCCATGTTATGTCGCTCCTGTCAAGCGCCAGATTTAAAATCTATTATTCCTTTGGGGAATCTTCCCTTGGCCAATGGATTACTAAAAGGACCTTCTTTTTCCGGCGAAGTCTTTTATAATCTTGAGGTCATGTTATGTTCGTCTTGTGGACTGGCCCAGTTAAGGGATTTGGTTGATCCAGCCCTTTTGTTTTCTGATTATGTTTATTTTTCTTCCTATTCTGACACCATGCTCGCCTCTGCAAGGGCTTTGGTGGATCGCTTAGCCCCCACCCTCTCGCCCGAATCCTTAGTAATTGAGGTGGCCAGTAACGACGGATACCTTTTAAAAAATTATATCGATCATCATATCTGTGTTTTGGGAATTGATCCTGCCCAGAACATTGCACAGGTGGCCAATAAGCGGGGGATCCCTACCTTATGTGAATTTTTTGGCGAATCTTTAGCTCAAAAACTTGCGCAAGAAGGAAAAAAAGCCGATCTTCTGCATGCTAACAACGTGATGGCCCATGTCCCCGATATTAATGGGTTTATCGCAGGCCTGAAACTTTTACTGAAGCCGTCTGGTATGGCGGTGATTGAGGTTCCCTACCTTTTGGATTTAGTCACCCACCATGAGTTCGACACAATCTATCATGAACATGTTTATTATTTTGCCCTTCACCCCCTTCGAACAGCCTTTAAGCGTCATGGCCTTGAGCTTTTTGATATTGAGAAACTTCCCCTTCACGGAGGAACAGTCCGTTTGTTTGTAGGACATGACGGGGCTCATGGAATTCAGCCCATTGTGACCGACATGCTGAGCGCAGAAAAAATCAGCGGTATTTTGTCACCAGAAACCTATGACTCTTTTATGACGCATCTCAAAGCCCTGAAAGGGAATCTCCACAGCCTTCTGCATCGTTTAAAAGGTGAAAACAAAAAAATAGCGGCCTATGGAGCCTCCGCAAAGGGTGCAACTTTGCTGAATTTTTTTGAGGTGGGATCAAAGGATTTAACTTTTGTGGTGGACCGTAGTGCTGCCAAGCAGGGTCTCTATACCCCTGGTACCCATTTGCCCATTCGCCCGCCTGAGGCTTTGTTAGAAGAAAAAATTGACTATGCTTTGTTACTCACATGGAATTTTGCTCCTGAAATTATGGAGCAACAAAAGGCTTTCAGAGAGCAAGGCGGACAATTTATTCTCCCTCTCCCAGAAGTAACCCTTGCGGCATGAAACTCACCCCTCTCCCCCTTTCAGGTGCCTACTTGATTGAGATCGACCGCCACGGGGATGACCGGGGGTATTTTGCCCGCACCTTTTGTTGTGAGGAATTTGAATCTTATGGCTTGATCACAACCTTTTCTCAGATGAGCACCTCCTTCAACCATCGGGCCGGCCAAATTCGTGGCATGCACTATCAAGAAGCCCCTTACGAAGAAACCAAGATTGTCCGTTGCACCCGCGGCGCCTTATATGACGTGATGATTGACTTGCGTCCTGATTCTGGAACGTATCAACACTCCTACAGCACCGAATTATCGGCCGAGAATGGGAAAATGTTTTATATTCCTAAGGGATTCGCCCATGGCTATCAAACTCTTCAGGACAATACGGAAGTTTTCTATATGATGGACACCCCCTTTCACCCAACAGCAGCACGCGACATTCCATGGCCTCTT
>CAZGKG010000052.1:0-8400 GCA_964525615.1 uncultured Rickettsiales bacterium
GGGGGGGATTCGAACCCCCGGTACGGTTTTACCCGTACAACGGTTTAGCAAACCGTCGCCTTCAGCCACTCGGCCACCCCTCCAGAAAACCAGATGGTGGGCGTAGCAGGATTTGAACCTGCGACCCCTACGATGTCAACGTAGTGCTCTACCTCTGAGCTATACGCCCCACTTTATTTCTTTCCCTGATTACCGCGGATCTACATAAAAGGCAACCCGTTCTTGAGGTAGATTAAAAAATTATCCTGAACAAACACTGGACAATTTTTTTTAAGACTTCATCCGTAAAGGGATCCATGAAAAGGAAAATAAGTCCCCCCTTATTCCACCATCGTACAAAGGCATGTTTATTTTTAAGATCTAATCCTCAAGGACGACCTTGACACTTCCTGGAAATTCGAACACCTTTTCTGTCTTAAATCCTATAAAATAAAGCTTGCAGGAGACGATGGTCGCTTTTGTTTTTCCCGGTCAAGGATCCCAAGCAGTCGGAATGGGCAAGGACCTTTTTGACGCTTTTTCTGTCGCTCGTGATGTCATTCAGGGGGTTGATGATGCCTTGAAGCAAAATCTTTCTACCCTCATGTTTGAGGGGCCACTTGACCTTTTAACCCAGACACAAAATGCACAACCCGCTTTATTTGCTGTCAGTTTAGCCGTGTTACGGGTGCTCGAGACAGAAGGAGGAGAAGCCTTTTCCCAAGCCCCTCGTGTCGTGGCAGGACATTCTTTAGGCGAATACAGCGCCCTTGTCAGTGCAGATGTTTTGAAACTAGAAGAGGCCGCAGAGCTTCTCCGATTGCGAGGGCAGGCGATGCAACAGGCTGTTCCTGAAGGAGAAGGAGGCATGGCAGCGCTATTAAACCTCTCCCTCGACCAACTTCATGCATTACCCCAAGTGCCTGGAGAAATTTGCGTTGTGGCCAATGATAACTCCTTAGGTCAGGTGGTGGTTAGTGGTCACGTAAATGCAGTCAGAAAAGCTGTGGAATGGGCGAAATCCGAAGGGGGCAATGGAATTCTTTTAAATGTAAGCGGACCTTTCCATTCACCTTTGATGGCTTCTGCTCAAGAAGTCATGGAGGAGGTGATTGAAAAAATCAAATTTCGGACGCCACGCATCCCCGTCATCACCAATATAAGTGGCAGTCCTCAAGAAGACCCCTTGATTCTAAAGAACCATTTAATTCGCCAATTAACGGAACGTGTTCGGTGGCGAGAGACGATGGAGACCATTTCCCACATGAAGGTAGAATTGCTGGCCGAATTAGGCGCAGGATCTGTTTTGATGCGTTTGGCCCGCCGTCATATGCCTACGGTGAAAGCCTTCTCTGTGGAAAAACCTCAGGAAATCGAAGCTTTTTTAAAAGAGTGGTCAACAAGGAAATAAGTAGGAAATCATGCTTGATTTAACAGGTCGAAAGGCCCTCATCACAGGAGCTTCAGGGGGGATCGGATCCGCAATTGCTGAAGCTTTGCATGCTCAAGGAGCGATTGTTGGAATTTCTGGAACGCGCTTAGACGCTCTTGAGAAGCTTGCCTGTCGTCTGGGAGATCGCGTTGTGATCTTACCAGGGCGTCTTGATACAGCAGAAGGACCTCCACAACTCATTCAAGAGGCGGAATTGGCGTTGGAAGGAATTGATATTTTGATCAACAACGCAGGATTCACGCGGGATAATCTTCTTATGCGTCTTAAAGATGAAGATTGGGAATCGGTCCTTCAGGTGAACTTAACGGCTGTATTTAAGCTTTGCCGTGAGGTCCTTCGGGGAATGATGCGCCGTCGTTGGGGACGCATCATCAGCATTTCTTCCGTTGTCGGGAAAACCGGTAACGCAGGGCAAACAAACTATGCTGCTACAAAGGCGGGTCTTGAAGGGTTTAGCAAATCTTTAGCTTTAGAAGTGGCCAGTCGCGGCATCACAGTTAACCTTGTAGCTCCAGGTTTTATTGATACGGCAATGACCCATGTTCTAAGTGATGAACAAAAGAACAAGCTTCTTGAGGCAATCCCCTTAAAACGGATGGGAACCCCGGAAGATATTGCCGCAAGTGTTGCTTTTCTTGCAAGCAATGAAGCGTCCTATATTACAGGGAACACCCTTCATGTGAATGGTGGGATGGTGATGGTCTAAAAGGATCTTTTAAGGCGGAAGAAAGTGTAGGATAGGGTAATCGTTGAGACCTCCTTGAGATGAGGATCCTCATCAAAGGCCGGATCGATAAAAAATTGGACAGGTCTTTCGCTTTTCTCCTGCGGCTCCATCCATTGCTCTTCAAAACAAAAGCAGGCGACTTTGTTGAAATAGGGTGCAGCCTTTTCTGGTGTGACATTGTAGGTAGCCATGCCCCAAATCCCTTCTCCTGATTTGTTTTCCGTTTCATAAAAAGCAAGCCCTAAAGCCCCTAGACGAAGCTGCATCTCCTGTTGAAGGGGCCGAAAAGCCCAAGGAAGACCAGGATTCACATCGGCATTAAACCGTACGCGAATCACACGCTTTCCTATTTTTTGAGGAAGCTCTGAAGATTGTTTCGGTGTTCCTCCATAACCCGTTTTTTGGCAAAACAAGCGACACAAAGGAACAGAGGCATAAGAAAGACCTAACATTCCCACTACCAATCCCACCAAAAGAATCGCTGCTTGATTGTTTGAGGTTGCCATTTAATTAATACCCAACCTCTACCAAATACAGCCCGTCCGGGGGGGCTGTAGGACCACTACAGGATCTAAGACCACTTTCCAACATTCCCTTGATCTCTTTGGGCTTTAAACGCCCTTCTCCAATTGCCTTAAGAGTTCCTACCATAATCCGCACTTGACCATGCAAAAAAGATTTAGAACGTACATGAAAAAAAATATGTTCTCCTAAAGGCTTAACCTCAAGTAAGTCAAGGGTTCGTTTTGTTAAGGTCGCCTGACAATCCTTGGCCCGAAAGGCAGAAAAATCATGATGGCCTTCTAAAAATTTGGCGCCTTCACGCATCGCCTCCACATCAAGAGGCCGATGCACCCACCAGACGCGTCCTTTTTCTAAAAGAGGAGGACTTGGGCGATTCAAGATTTTATAAGTATAAGTACGAAATTTTGCCGAAAAACGGGCATGAAAATCAGGAGGTGCCAAATCCGCTGATAGCACAACGACAGGCTGATCCTGCAAATAAAAATTAAGCCCCCTTCTCAAGGAGTCCAAAGAAAGCGGTTTCGCAAGATCAACATGGGCCACCTGACCTGTTGCGTGAACCCCTTTATCAGTGCGGCCCGCTCCATAAAACATGCCATGCTCTTGTGTAAGACGAAAAAGTGCTTCTTCAAGGGTTTCCTGAACAGTCGGAGTGGACGCCTGCTTCTGCCACCCGGAAAAGAAACGACCATCATACTCAATGGTCAGGCGATAACGCAAAAGAGATCCTAAAAATGGCTGGGGTGCTAGGATTCGAACCTAGGAATGACGGTACCAAAAACCGTTGCCTTACCACTTGGCTACACCCCAAGAACTTAAAACAATCCACTAAAAGTAATCAATAAAGATGAAAAATTCAAGGTCATCTCGTAAAAACATCAGGACTGCTTCGCTGACAATGTTTCGATCAAAATTTTTGAAGCAAATCGTCCCAAGCCTGCATTTTTCCAGAGGAGTTTAATGGAATCGCGCTTGCCTTTGAAACTCCTATTCAACAGAATCCGATACCGGGAAAACGCCCATGCAACGTCAATTAAGCCAGCTGACTCACCTTTGTCGCATTTAAAATAAAAAAACAAAAAATTTTAAAGACTGAATAATATTCATGCTTGTTTGTCAAAAATAAATACTTGTCGCGTATAAAAAAATGAAATTCATTTTTGAGGGAAAGATTCGTGGCTTTTTCCACCGAGAGCCTTCAAGGGGCAAGTTTGGTTCAAGAGGTTTTGACTTTTTCGGTAGCTACAGATGAAACTCCTGTTGAGGAGAGTCTTATATTTTTGGGAGAAGAGCGTTTTAAAAACGCGCTCAAAGAAAGCACAGAAGACACAGATTTCATCGATTTGATTCGTTTCCCTCTCCAAGAAGACATCCTTTCGCCTCTGGATCTTAGAAAACCATTGATTGAACAAAATAATGATAGCGGGGGAGACGAAAGTTCTTCTGCTTTTGAGAGGACTTTTTTAGAAACAGCACCCCCTCTTTCTGACCTTGTGACTTTCAAGGGGGATCTTGTTGGAAAGGACACACCCCGCTTGGAAGAAATGCCCGAGGAGGGTGGAGATTCCTTCCCCTCTCAAGATCCCTTTGAAATTGGTTATGAGTTTTCTGGTGTACTGAAGATCCCTGATGCAAAGGTTGATGACAATCATCGTACCCAGAACCCTTCTTTTTCAGAGGCGGATGAGAGGGAGCTTGAAAAAAAACTTCCCTTCGTTGAGTTAGAGAGCAAAAAAAAATTAGATGTTTTTTCAAGAGAAAATGTTGTTTCCGTGCCCTTAAGAGCGGAGAAAAAGCAAGAATCTATTCCAAATCTCTTGCAAGAAAAGGAAAACAACCAATCAGAAGTTGTGAAAGAGGAAGAGATTTTTTCTGTTCAGTTTGAAGAGAAAGAAATTCAAAAAACAGAAATGGAAATAAAGCCCCCCCTTTCTTTCCTTGAAACGAAGGAAAATCTCAAAAATGAAGCTCTTCTTCCCTCCCCAGAAAAAGATCGCTTGCCTAAGGGAACTGAAGGAGGAAACAACCTAAATGATCCTTTTTTAATTTTTAACTCTATCCCCGAAAAGGAAAAATCCTTCAGTGGCATTGGCGGGGCTTCCTCTTCGTTACCCGTGTTTTTTAAGGACGTGCTTGACCATTCTATTGGCATGACGCTTACAGCAAAAAAAGATGGCTCTTCTTTTGTACGTTTTCAGTTGCATCCCGAATCTTTAGGGATTTTAGAAATCAATCTTGTATTTCGGGAAGAGGGTCTTTCGATTCACTTTGCAGGGGAACCAACAACTATAGAACTTTTGCAAA
The DNA here is from genome assembly GCA_964525615.1 of uncultured Rickettsiales bacterium. Lineage (GTDB taxonomy): Bacteria > Pseudomonadota > Alphaproteobacteria > Holosporales > CAZGKG01 > CAZGKG01. The sequence continues at coordinate 4,989 of CAZGKG010000052.1, forward strand.
GGCATGCATTCCAGTTGTCACAAGCGCTTCATCAAGAAGGGGTCGAGCTGAATCTTGATCAGATGAATTTTGGCTTTTCCTCTGATCAAGAAACAACGTACCCGTCACAGGAACGGGCAGAGAAAGAAAATTCTTTGCTTCTAAAGGAAAAAAACCAAAAGACTTCTCTTTCGTCACAACTGTCCCCTGCCACTGTCTCTGAGGCTTTATCAGGACGTGTGAATATTCTTATTGAAACCTCTTTTATCCAATTAAATCATCCAGGAGAAAGCACCCTATGCCGAGTGTAACAAATGTCACCCAACCCTTTAGAAGAGAGGCTCAGGAAATCGAAGGGGGGTTTAAAGCGGCCACCTCACGTCCAACAGGAGACGAGTTTTCCCCGATTTTAGCATGGGCCCGAGAGCAAGATCAAAAAGGGGATTTACTGAAAACCTCTGAAGGCAAGGAGCATATGAAAGCCCATGTGGCTGTTTTAACGACAATGCTTCAAAGTGTATCCAGCAACCCCCTTCAAGATAATGGCGTGGAAGGAATTCGCGTGCTTCAAGCATTAGTGGAAGGAATTGCGCGAGTCAAGCAAGAGGAAAAAATGGATGTAATGGCCGACCTTATGAAGCAAGGAAACTTTTTACAATCCGCAAGCCTCGTGGGGAAAAAGGGGGAGTTTTCGAGTCGCACCTTCTCTGTGGGTCCAGATTCAGCCGATGAAGTCTTTTATGAGGTGCCCAAAGGAAGTAAGCCTCAGGAGGTGAGGATTTCTTTAAATAATTCTCAAGGATTAAAAATCGCAGAACTTTTAGGCCCCACAGAGGAAGGACGCCACTCCTTGGGAACCCTTCTTTCAAGATTAGACCCTGGAGAGTACGGGTTCCATGTTTGGGGCGTTGATGCTGACGAAGAGTTAGTGGAGATTCGTCCCATCGTCTCCTCAGAAGTCAAAAGTATTAAACAAGAAGGATCGGATCTTTTTGTCTTTTCAGGAAAGAACTTTCAACCACTCAAAAGCTTGCTTGGTGTCAGCATCGTCCCTCCCAGAGATTTGGCGGGCGGTTCATCAGAGTAGATTAGATTAAAAATCATCAAAAAAGGGGATTCCCAATGGCAACAATTCGTTCCTTCAATCAAACGATGAATGTTCAGACGGATGCGGGTCAGACGTCGGCAACGGGTCTTGAGGTCTATAAAGATGGCCAATCGGTTTACGCCTCCCATCTTGCGAATATCGAGACGGTGGGTTATATGCACAGCTTCATTTCCTTTGTCACAAACGGATTTTTTGGAACACAGGTCCGTGGTGTGGAAATGCCCTCTTTTGATACAGATGTGAGAGGGCCTTTATCTAACACACAGCGCAGTTTAGATCTTGCATCTGATGGAGATGGCTTTCTTATCGTAGACACTTCAGGTTCTACAGATGATTTAACTCCCGCCCAGCATGGTATGAAAACAACGGGTCATTTCCAACTGGATCGTAATGGATTTTTGTATGATGAGGCGGGGAACTATCTGTTGGGCGCTAAAATGGAGGAAGGTGAAGGGGGGCGAATGCAAATTCCTCAATTCAGTCTTTTAGGTCACCTTCAGCGTATCCAAATTCCTTTAACACCATCTGTTACAGATCCGACAACGGAAATTGAGATGTTGGGATCTCTTCCTGCAGATAAAATTAAAGTAGGTTCAGAAAAAGAAAATGCTGTGGATATTTTTGATTCCTTGGGCGTTTCTCATCAACTTCGTTTCCAATGGAACAAATTGGATGCTCCTCTTTTGTGGCGTCTCACAGTCAGTGATTGCGAGGACGTAGATCTTACAAAAAATGATGCCAGCGGTGGTTCTTGGTCTAAATCTGATCCTCAAGGGGGAATCATTGTCAGTTTTGATGAAGATGGTAATTACAGAGGGTTTCTTGAGCCAGAGGATAATGCTTGTGTTGCTTGGAAAGCTTCTCAAGACAGTCGCTTAGGCGCAGAAAAAATGCTTGAAAATGCCAGAAGAATTGCCCTGAGTGATCCGGAGATTGGAAAAGGTACATTTAAAACACAATTAGATAACTTAGCTGCACAACTTTATGAAGCGGACTCTGATGAATTAGAGGGCGCTTTAGCGATGAATAACGCTATGGATAGCGCTTGGTCTACTGGGATTCAAGAAGCTTTAAGCGCTGGAGAAACTCACAAGGAGACTCTTGTAGAGAAAGAAATGGCGTCTTTTCACACCATGCATGCACTTTTTTCTGCTGACGCTCCTGTGCCCAAGCTTCATATTGAGGAATGGAAGGATCATTTAGGAAACGTTTTGGGATCCGCACCAAGTACAATTAATTTTAAATTAGATTCTATGCTGGTGGCGGGCGATGAATTTCAGATTCGTTCTCCTCGACAAAATGGGAGTGGATCTACCAGTTTTCAAAGCATTTCTGTAACAACAGATGGATTCATAGCGCTCGATTTTGCGAACCAGCCTTCTAAAAAAATATGGGTTGTACCTTTTATTAGTTATCCGAATAACAACGGTTTTTTACAAGATAGCCGAAACGTGCTTCGGCCGACTTATGCCTGTGGAGAATCCTACATTTTGGCTCCCCCTACCACAGGAAATTTGGGAGGTTTAAGAAGCCAAATGGTAGTCACCTCTAACGTTAATCCACAAAAAACCCTTTTAAAAGCCCATCAAATGGCAGAAGCCTCTCGAGAAAATGCGACTCTTTACAAAATGGCGATGGAGCTTAATGGATATCTTTTACAGATTTTTGGTCAAATTTAATACAAAAATTTGTTTTTTTAAACCAAGGGTTTGGAGCATCATCTTCAGTCAGGGGGGAAATTTCCCCCCCTGTTTTTTTAGAAAAGGTCCGTTTCCAGGAGGTTTTCTATTTCTTCTTTTGTCAGGGATTTGGGCTCACTAGGTTTCATTTCTGAAATATGGCGTAAAAGCTTATCTTCAAAAATAGGAGATTGAAGCCGAGAAAACGCTTGCGGATTAGAGCGATAATACTGGGCTACCTCTTTTTCTTTACCGGGATGTTTCATCATTTCCTGAAAAAGAGCTTTTTGACTTTCTTGAGTTGTGAGTTTAATTCCCATTCTTTGGCCTAGCTGGGTTAACACAAACCCAAGCCGCACGCGCCGCTCGGAAATCTTTCGGTAAAAAGATTTAAGTTCTTCTTCTGTTTTTCCAACCTCTTGCTTGAAAAAGGCTTCTCTTTCTTTTTTCTCTTCATCCTTCTCTGGACCTACTTCTGGAATGTTAAGATCTTGGTAGGTTTGCTTCCAAATCGCATGATATTCAATGTCCACCAGCTTTTCGGGAACATCGAATAGGTACTTTTTCTCAAAAAAATCTAATATTTGACGCTTTGTCCACAGAAAAGCTAAAGCTTCCCCTTGAGAATCAAGGTTTTTTCGAGCGT
>CAZGKG010000052.1:8410-8772 GCA_964525615.1 uncultured Rickettsiales bacterium
TAAGAAATTGGGCCAATTCTTCTCCCAGTTCAAAAGGAACTCTTTCGAGAATCTCTTCTATAGAAAAACGTGCATCAACGGTTTTTCCTGCGATTTTACGATCCGGAACCTCCTTTGAAAAAGCAATCTGGGTTTCAACAACCTCTCCCACTTTTTTCCCCATGAGGGCTTCAAAAATTTCAGGCGGCAATTCGGTTTCTTCTAAAATAAATTCCACATTTTCAGTACGCTTTTCCTTTGCGCCTTCAGGAAAAAGTTCCATGACCAGATGTAAAACATCTCCTTTTTGAGACGCACGAGCCTTTTTGAGGGGACGATTTTGAAAGTTAGATTTTGCCAGCTCTTTTAAAAAATCCTCCACT
>CAZGKG010000053.1:0-7857 GCA_964525615.1 uncultured Rickettsiales bacterium
TCTTGACCGACTGGGTCTTTCCCAATGGCAGGCTCGAAAGGCGCGGGTTAAAAAGCGTTTAATGGTGGTGGCGGAATATCTCATCAAGTTGGCGGCGGCGCGTGCCATGCAGCGGGGGCCCACCTTTGAGCGGGCAAGTACGCCTGATTTTGAGGATTTTTGTCGCCAGTTTCCCTATATAGAAACAGATGATCAACTGAAGGCAATTCAAGAAACTCTTGAGGATCTTGAAGGGGATCATCCGATGGATCGATTGATTTGTGGGGATGTGGGATTTGGAAAAACAGAAGTTGCGCTGCGGGCTGCTTTTATGGCAGTTCGTTCGGGGTATCAGGTGGCGCTTATTGCTCCCACGACTCTTTTGGCGCGTCAACATTTCCAAACTTTTCAAAAGCGCTTTGCAAAAACGCCCTATCGGGTGGTTCAATTGTCTCGTTTGGTATCTGGGCGTGATGCCTCTCAAATCTTGGAGGATTTGAGATCAGGTCAAGCGCATATTGTGATTGCCACCCATGCATTGTTGCGGAAAAACTTAAATTTTCACAATTTAGGATTATTGATCGTCGATGAGGAGCAACACTTTGGGGTGGCTCAAAAGGAAAAGCTGAAGAAATTAAAGGCGAACCTTCATGTCTTGACCCTTTCGGCAACACCGATTCCCCGCACACTGCAGATGGCTTTAAGTGGCCTACGGGAGATGAGTTTGATTACAACGCCTCCTTTATCACGGTTGGCGGTTCAAACCTTTTTATTACCTTTTGATGGGGTTGTGATTCGAGAAGCGATTTTGAGAGAGTATCACCGTGGCGGTCAAATCTTTTATGTCTGTCCTCGCCTAGAGCATCTTGAGAAACTTTCTTCCCAAATTAAGGAGTTGGTGCCAGAAGTTTCTTTTGCGATAGCCCATGGCCAGATGCCCTCTGCTCAATTGGAAAAGGTGATGGGGGATTTTGAAAGGGGCGCTTTTGATGTGTTGTTGAGCACCAATATTGTGGAATCAGGCATCGATATTGCCACTGCGAACACCTTGATTATTCATCGCGCCGATTTGTTTGGATTGGCCCAGCTGTATCAATTGCGTGGTCGGGTGGGGCGCGGAAAAGTTCAAGGTTATGCCTATTTTACCACCCCTGAAAGAGGGGGAATCTCTCAAACAGCCCAAAGGCGACTTGAGGTTATTCGTTCGTTGGATTATTTGGGGGCAGGATTTGCGGTTGCTAGCCATGACGCGGATATTCGAGGTGGTGGAAATTTAGTGGGGGAAGAGCAATCCGGTCATATGCGTGAAGTAGGGGTTGAGTTGTATCAACAGATGCTTCAAGAGACGGTGGAGGCATTGCGTCAAAATCCTAAAGGGAGTGGAGAGGGGGAGGGAGGCGAGGTTCTTTCTATGGGATGGACACCCACGATTCATTTCCCAGCCTCTTTAAGATTTCCCGAGACCTACATTGCCGATTTAAATTTACGTTTAGGATTGTATCGGCGTTTAAGTGATTTGAAAGAACCCTCCGCTGTCGAAGCCTTTGAGGCTGAGTTGATCGATCGTTTTGGCCCTGTACCTGAAGATGTAAAAAATTTATTACAGATTATGACGTTAAAAATTTTGTCTCAAAAAGCCTTTGTTGAGAAGTTAGAGATTGGGGAAAAGGGGGCTGTCTTGACGTTTTACCAAAATCACTTCCCTAATCCGCAAGGGCTTTTGATTTTCTTATCCCAGACTACTGTCCCTTGTCGATTAAGTCCGGATCACAAACTGCGACTCCTTCAGAACACTACCGGCTCTGAGGGATTGGAAATACTGAAAAAGTTTTTAAAAGACTTAGGAGAAAGGGCTTTTGAGGAACCGCGATAATCCTCCCTCTCCCCAGGGAAGAATTTTTGTGGCATAAGAGATTTATGATTCCTTCTTCCTTTTCCTCTTTCATGGTTTCCTCTGAAGCTCACGATGCTCGTTTGGATCGATGGTTTACCCGTCATTTTCCGGGAATTTCTCAGGCAATGGTGCAAAAGAACTTACGCCAGAAAAAAATTCGTCTTAACGGTTTAAAGACCACCACCGCAACCCGGTTGCAAAAGGGGGACTCTCTTTCAATCCATCTTTCGTTGATAAAGGCCCAACAACCCTCTTTAGAGCGTCCTCAACCAATTGTCTCAAGAGAAACCCTTAAAAGGGTAAAAGAGGTGCCCTCTTGGATTTTACGGGAAGAGCCAGGCCTTTTGATTTTGAACAAACCTCAAGGGCTTGCGACTCAGGGGGGGACGGGTCTTAAAACTTCTGTGGATGAAATTTTAAATCTCTTTTTAAAGGAAAAAAATCAAAAGGCCTATTTAGTCCATCGCCTGGATAAAGATACGACGGGACTTTTGCTTGTGGCCTTGACGCCATCGATGGCAACTGCTCTTGGGGCGTTATTCCAAAATCGCGAGATTCAAAAAACCTATTGGGCCATTTGTGGCGGCGTCCCCCCCCAGCTTGAGGGAAGACATGAGATGTGGATGGCAAAGCGACCTGGACGCAACGGAGAAAAGATGGAGTTGACGGGTGCTGAAACCTCAGGAGCTCTTCAGGCGATCTGTACGTACCGTGTCCTTGATCAAGGAGATGACATGTCTTTGGTGGAGCTTCATCCCCAAACGGGGCGAACTCACCAATTGCGCCTTCAAATGGCCACTTTGGGTTGTCCCATCTTAGGGGATGGCAAATATGGTGGGAAAAAAGCCCACACGGGCGGGCGTCACACTGTGCATCTTCATGCTATGTCGCTTCAGTTCAAACATCCTCAAACGCATAAAGATCTTAAAGTTTCGGCGCCTTTACCACCTCATTTTCAAGAGACTTTTCAGATGTTCCTTCCCAACCACCCGCAAGCGCCTTGTAAAGACTAATCCTGGATAAAAAGGCGTCCTTTTGCACATCCACCAATGCAAAACGTCGAGAGTTTAGCTGCTTTTGTGCTGTTATAACATCCAGATAATTTGTGAGTCCTTCTTGATAACGGATCCTTGCCAATGCCACTGTTTTTGAAAGAATTCTAATATTTTCAAGGTACCGGTTTTCTTGCTCATCTGTTTTTTTGCAACTGATGAGAGCGTCTTCTACTTCATGAACGGCCATTTGAATGACTTGTCTATAATCGCCTAAAGCAGATTCATACATGCTTTTTGCTTTTTTTACATTTCCGCGAATTTTCCCAGCGGTAAAAATCGGCAGCCCAAAATTTGCCCCATGTTGCTCTGAAAGAGAGTTTTTCTGAAAGAGGTCTTTTAAAAAAGGGCTTACAAATCCTAAAGAAGCGGAAAGATTGACATTGGGAAAATACTCTGACTTTGCAATTCCAATGGCTGCATTTTTGGCTCGGAGAATTTTTTCTGCTTGACGAATATCGGGACGACGTTTCAGTAAATCGGAGGGTAAAAAGGGAACTTGCCAAGGAATTTTTTTAAGATTCGGGAAAGATTTTCCCCGTGGAACGGATTCAGGATTCCTTCCCATAAGGGCTGATAAGGCATTTTCGTTTTGAACAATTTTTTTCTCTATGATGGGTATTTGTTCAGATGCAATAACCGTTTGTGATTCTGCCTGTTTTAAATCTAGATCAGATGCTAATCCAAAACGAAAACGATCTTGAATCATTTTTTGCTGTTGCATTAGATTCGCAACAATCTCTTTTGTGATCTTTAATTGATGATCAAGTGCAAGAAGCGTGATATAGGATTGGGCGACTTGGCTGACCAAAGAGATCACAAGACTTTTAGCCCCTTCTTGTTCCGCCATAAGGTACGCAAGGGCTTCTTCGTTTTGGCGCTGAGCCTTTCCCCAAAAGTCAATCTCATAAGAAACCCCTCCTGTGATCGTAAAAGAGCTGTTGGTTAAAGGATTTGGAGAGCTTCCATCTACTGGATCGACGATGCCAGCGGCATTCTTATAAGTACTTTGACGGGATGTGTTTCCTGATAGGTCCAGTTGTGGGAAAATATTACCTCTTGCTATTTGTAAATTGGCTTGGGCTTGTATCACCTTGAGTAAAACCGATTGGAGGTTAAGGTTGTCACTAAGAGTTGTTTCAATTAACCAATTTAATTGCGGATCCTCCATTCCCTTCCACCATTCTAAAGACGCATACTCACTCGCCTGTTCCATGGGAATGGTCCATTGGGCCGGTGTTTCTATAACTGGTGCTTTATAATCAGGACCAACGGTGCACCCACTTAAGAGCAGAAAGGGTGCAAAAAATAAAAGTTTTAATTTGAAGGTCACTGCATCATATCCTGATGAGTCGATTTTTTCGAAAATAATTTTTTCAGGAATTCGCTAAAATTTTGGAAGCGTTCATAAAAAAGCGGAATAAAAAAGATAGCCAAAAACGTAGCTGCCATCATGCCTCCCAAAATACCCGTTCCAATGGAATGACGGCTCGCAGCTCCTGCACCATGGCTAAGACAAAGGGGAAGTACCCCAAAAATAAAAGCAAGAGAGGTCATCAAAATGGGGCGAAAGCGAATCTTAGCCGCATGAACAGCCGCCTCTACAATAGAAAGGCCTTTTTGTTCTCGTGCGATAATTGCAAATTCCACAATCAAAATCGCGTTTTTAGCGCACAAACCAATAAGAGTCAGGAGACCTATTTGAAAATAGATATCGTTTTGAAGACCTCGCAAGAAAACAGCAATCAAAGCTCCAAAAACACCAAAGGGAATCGAAAGCAAGATAGAAAAGGGAAGCAGGATTTTTTCGTACTGGGCTGCTAAAATGAGAACGACCATAATGAAACCAAAGATAAAGGCCATTGCCGATTTTGATCCGGATTTTTTGGCTTGGTAAACAGCTCCTGTCCAGGCCAAAGTCATTTCAGGTGGTAAAGTTTTTTCAGCCAGTGTTTCCAAGGCTTTTGCCAGCTGACCAAAGCTCGCAGATGGTTTAGGGGCGGCATTCATATAAGCTGCAATATAGCCATTATAATGATCAATCATCTCTGGCCCCGTTACTTGCTTAAAGGAGCATAAGGTGCTGATGGGAATCATAGATTTTTGATTTTTTTGAGAGCGCACATAGAGCTCTTCTAGGTTTCTTGGACTTAACCGAAAGGTTTCATCTGCTTGAATTTTAACCTTAAAGGTGCGCCCTAACCAGTTGAAATCATTCACATAATAAGACCCTAAAAAAGCATTAACTGTCATAAAGAAGTCCTCCAAAGACACCCCCATTTTTTTAATTTTTTCAATGTTAATATCAGCAAAATATTGGGGTACGTTGTTTTTAAGGGTGGTGGATGCTTGGGCCACCTCTGGAAGTTGTTTGACTTTGTTTAGAAACTCCTGAATTGTTTTTTGAAAAACAGCCAGGTCGGCGCCACCGCGATTTTGAATATAAAATTCTGCTCCTGCCGTTTTCCCAAGTCCTGGAATTGGGGGAGGATTAAAGACTAATACTTGCCCCTGCTGGATTTTTGATACTTGGGATATGATTTTTGTCAAAATACTTTTTGAATGGCTTGCTGCTGAACCTCGTTCCTTCCAGTCCTTTAAACGGATAAAACAGGAGGCAGAATTTGGCTTGAGTTTTCCTGTTAAGAAATCGAAGCCCACCAGACTGACGGTATGTTTTACTTCCGGAATCTCTCGTGTAATTTTTTCTAATTTTTTGGCCACCCTTGAGGTGCGGTTTAAGGAGGCAGCGTCAGGCATTTTCACAAGGGAGATCAGATAGCCCTGATCTTCTTCAGGCACAAGACCCATTGGGACCTCTTTAAACAACACGCCCACCCACAAGATTAAGATTGCGAAAACTAAAAAGGCAATTAAAGAACGTTTGATTGTAAAGGTAACGGCACGCCCATAAAAATTAGTGGCTTTCTCAAAAAAATCGTTAAATTTTTGGAAAAAGAGGTTTGTAGGTTTTGAGGGTGGTTTCAGCAAAAGCGCAGAAAGAGCAGGGCTTAGAGTTAAAGCTGTAAAACCTGAAAGGACCATGGATACGGCAATAGTAATTGCAAATTGTTCGTAGAGTTTTCCCGTCAAACCGCCCAAGAAAGTGACAGGAATAAAAACAGAACAGAGAACGCACACAATCGCAATGACTGGGCTTGTCACTTCTTTCATTGCCTTAAGGGTGGCTTCTTTGGGAGAGAGCTTTTCTTCATGCATTAAACGTTCGACATTTTCCACCACCACAATCGCGTCATCTACCACCAGCCCAATGGCCAAAACCATCCCGAAAAGAGTCAATGTGTTAATGGAATATCCTAAATAGCTCATGCCAATGAAGGTGCCAATCAAACAAATGGGAATAGCGATAATGGGAATAATGGTTGCTCGCCAGTTCTGTAGAAAAATATAAACAACACAAAAGACAAGAATCGTTGCTTCAAAAATAGTTTTTAAGACTTCGTGAATGGAAACATCAACGAAAACTGTGGTGTCATGGGGGATCTTATATTGAATCCCGTTTGGAAATGTCTGAGAGAGTTTTGCAATTTCTTTCCGGACCTCTTGAGCGACTGAAAGCTCATTGGCTCCCGGCTGTGCATAGATTGAGATCATCACCGCTTTTTTCCCATCAAGGCGTCCGATAAACTCGTAGTTTTCAGCCCCTAGTGTGACCCTTCCAATATCCTTGATCTGAATGGTTCCGGCATGATCCGGGCTTGTCTTTAAAATGACCTTTTCAAATTCCTCTGGGGTTTTAAGGCGTCCTTTTGAGGTGATGTTATAAGTCATATCTAAAGATTCTGGGGAAGGAGGCATCCCAATGCGTCCTGTGGGATAATCGGCATTTTGCTCTAAAAGAGCGTTGGTCACATCGGCTGCTGTGATGCCCAGTTTGGTCATTTGGTAAGGGTTTAACCAAATGCGCATTGAATAATCTTTCGAGCCTATAATATTGACATCGCCAACACCTGGAACCCTTTTTAAATTTTCCACAACGTTGATTAAAACGTAGTTACTTAAATAAATTTCATTAAAGCGCTCATCGGGGGATTCGAAAGAAATCACTTGAAGAATATTGGGTGATGTCTTTTTAACAGAAAGTCCATTTTTTAATACTTCCGGTGGTAAGACCGCAAGATTCGCCCGTGTGAGAGTATTTACAGTTGCCATATCAGTGTTTGAACCGACATCAAAGGTTACAGTCGTTTCACTGACACCGTTATTTGTAGAAACGGAAGACATATAAATCATTCCTTCTACGCCATTAATTTTTGTCTCTAAAGGAACGGTTACGGTTTTTTCCGTTGCATCTGCAATTGCTCCGGCATAAGTTCCGCTCACTAAAACTGTTGGTGGCGCAATATTGGGAAATTGGGCCACAGGCATGCTGTACATAAGGCCCAGCCCAGCCATTGTGAGGACAATAAAAAGCACAATAGAGAAAATGGGGCGGTAAATAAAAAATTTTGAAAACATATCAAAAGTCTTTTTCAGATATCAAAATTTTCTTGTTCTCCAAGGTGGAACTCACCTTGAGGGGTCCATAATTTTCTAATTTCATGAAACCTGAGATGACCACCTCTTCTCCTGATGACAGTCCTTTTGTAACGTGAAAGAAATTTTCCCCCCAAGGTTTTCCTTCTACCCGCCGCATCAACGCTTTGTTGTCTCTTGTTTTGACAAAAACAAATTTCCCTTTTTCCCCTTCTAAGAGACATTGGATTGGGATCATAAGGGCTTTTAGTTCTCCCCAGCGCAACCGGACACGAACGAATTGACCGACCTTTAACCAATTGTCTTTGTTAGGAAAAACTGCTTTAAGCCCAAAGGTCCCTGTTGCAGGGTCAATTAAAGGATCAAAAAAAATCAGGCCCCCCTCTTCGGGGTAGAATGAACCATCGGAAAAGGAAATAAAGACTTTGGCTTTTG